>NZ_JBFAKW010000090.1:0-39279 GCF_040655955.1 Streptomyces sp. NPDC050263
TGCTGTCGCGAGGGTGTCCAGGTTGTTCGTCACAAAACGATCATGGATGCCCTCGTTTGCGTCTCCGCAGGCACCCCTTGGAATTGATCATCTAGCCGGATTCACGCACCCCCGCCTGCAAAGCACCCCGCGCGCCAGGCTCGCCCGCCCCCGCCCCCGCCGACAGCGCACCGCACGATCGAAAACACGCGCCCGCCGGCCAGGCGGTCCTCACCCGTTCGGCTCACCCCCGGCCGCCCCCCGGAGGGGTTCGCGCCATCGTCGTAGGAGTGGCTCTGCGCGCTCGTGCGGCGGGAGGGGTGGATCGGACGTGACGTACTCGGCGGGTTCCGGTGGGCCTCTCGGGCCGGGGGTGGGGGCGTCTGCCGATGAGCGGGGGCTGGTGCGGCGGCGTCGGCGGCGGTGGGTGCGGTACGGGGTGGCCGGGGTGGGGGTCGTGCTGTTGGGCGTGGGGGTGGCCGGGTGGGTGGTGTATGTGAAGCTCGACGGGAACATCACTCCCGACGAGGCCGCCGCGGCCGAGCTCGCCCGGTATGCGAAGGAGCGGCCGACCTCGTTGGTGAAGGACGCGCAGAACATCCTGCTCATCGGGTCCGACTCGCGGTCCGGGGACGGGAACGAGAAGTACGGGCGGGACTCCGGGACCGAGCGGTCGGACACGACGATCCTGTTGCATCTGGCCGCCGGGCGGCGCAGCGCCACCGCCGTTTCCCTGCCGCGTGACCTGATGGTGGACGTGCCGGGGTGTCGGCGGGCGAACGGGAAGCGGACCGAGCCGATGTTCGCGATGTTCAACTACGCGTTCCAGACCGGGGGTTCGGCCTGCACCATCCGGACGGTGGAGAAGCTGACCGGGGTGCGGATCGATCATCACGTCGTCGTCGACTTCAGTGGGTTCAAAGATGTCGTCGACGCCGTCGACGGGGTTGAGGTCTGCCTGAAGGAGGCGATCAGCGACAAGGCCGCCGGGCTGCGGCTGCCCGCCGGGAAGGTCACGCTCGACGGGGAGCAGGCGCTCGGTTACGTGCGGGCCCGCAAGTCGCTCGGGAACGGCAGTGACACCGACCGGATGGATCGGCAGCAACGGTTTCTCGGGGCGCTCGTCAACAAGGTGCAGAGCAATGACGTCCTACTGAATCCGGTGAAGCTGTATCCGGTGCTGGACGCGGCCACGTCGTCTCTCACCACCGATCCGGATCTGGCGAGTCTGCGCGGACTGTATGAACTCGTGCGCGGTCTACGCGACATTCCCACCGAACATGTGCAATTCCTGACCGTCCCACGGGAGTCGTACGTCTACAACGCGAATCGCGACCAACTCGTGGAGCCCGAGGCGGAGAAACTCTTCGAACGGCTGCGGACCGACATGCCGGTGGTGGTTTCTAAGGAAGTTCCCACAAACGCCTCGCCCTCGGAGTCGGGCGATCACGGCCCGTACCGGTCGGGGGTGGTGAGGAGTGCGGCTTCCGGGGCGTTTTCGCCCACTCCGCCCGCTCCGACGTTCCGTGGAAACACAGCCGCCGAGGACAGCTGCAGGTAAAGCGCTTGCCAAGCCCAGCCCTTCCCGCGAACTGGAGTTCAAGGAAATGGGCGGATTGCCCGGTTGTAGGGGCGTGGAATTTGTCACGGCCGTCGCTTCGCGTCGAACTTGGCGGCTAGTGTGAGCGATCCGGTGCACCCGGCCACGAGGTCCTTCCTGGGGTCGCGCACCGTGTGACCGAGACCCGAGCGCCTTTAGAGGGGGTAAAAGGCGCCGCGTGGCCCCGACGGAGGATTCGGACAACCGTGGACGCGCAAGGCCGTGGGCGGGCGGACAACATCGATCCCGCAGACCAGTGGGTGCTCAATCCGAACACCGGCGAATACGAACTGCGACTGAGTCCTTCCGCACCGCAATCGTCGGTGCCCGGGCCTCGTAGATCTGCCTCCGGTACGACCAGGGGCGATGGCTCGGCGCGGGGGCGGGATTCGCCGCCCCCTTCTTCGCCGTTCCCTTCTTCCCCTTCTTCCCCGTCTTCGCCGGCTGCGGCGTCGCCGTCCTCGTCGTCCGAGCAGGTGCCCGGGCAGCGTCGGCGGCGCGGTGGGCCCGTGGAGGAAGCCGCGTCGAACCGGCGTGGGCGCAGGCCGGTGAAGAAGAAGTCGAAGGCGAAGAAGATCCTGCTGTGGACCGGCGGGATCATGGCCTTCGTCCTGGTGGGCACGGCCGGTGCGGCCTACCTCTATCTGGAGCACCTCAACGACAACATCACCGCTGTCTCCGACGACGGCGCGAGCACCGGTGGCTTCAGCAAGGACAAGGCGATCAACCTGCTGGTCATCGGCACCGACAAGCGCACCGGCTCCGGCAACGAGGGCTACGGCGACTCGGGCAGCGTGGGCCATGCGGACACCACGATCCTGCTGCACGTCTCCAAGGACCGGACGAACGCGACCGCGCTGAGCATCCCGCGCGACCTGATCGTGGACGTCCCGGACTGCCAGACCGAGCAGGAGGACGGCTCCACCAAGGTCATCCCGGGCACGGACGACGTCCGGTTCAACACCAGCCTCGGGCAGGACGGCCGTACGCCGAGCTGCACCGTGCGCACGGTCACCGCGCTGACCGGGATCCAGGCCGACAACTTCATGGTCGCCGACTTCAACGCGGTGAAGACGCTGACCACGGCGGTCGGCGGCGTCGAGGTGTGCCTGGCCAAGGACATCGACGACGAGGACTCGAAACTGAAGCTGTCGAAGGGCACGCACACCATCGAGGGCGAGCAGGCGCTGGCCTTCGTGCGCACCCGGCACTCGGTGGGCTTCGGCGGCGACCTGAGCCGGATCGCGCTGCAACAGCAGTTCCTGAGCGCCCTGATGCGCAAGCTGAAGTCGAACGACACGCTCACCAGCCCGACCAAGATGATAAAGCTGGCGGAGGCGGGCACGAAGGCGCTGACCGTCGACTCCCAGCTGGACAGCATCGACAAGCTGAAGGACCTCGGTCTCGAGCTGGGCAAGCTCAACGTCAAGAACCTGACCTTCACCACCGTGCCGGTGGTCGACAACCCGGCCGAGAAGGTCAAGGCCACGGTCGTGGTGAACAGCTCGACCGCGCCCACCGTCTTCCAGATGATCAAGGACGACGTCTCGTTCACCGAGGTGCAGCAGCAGGCGGCGGCGTCGAAGGACGCGGCGGCCGCGGCCGCGGCGGCCCGCCTCAAGGGCGCCCAGTCCGCCGCCTCCGAGGTGCGGGTACAGGTGATGAACGGCGGTGCTCCCGCCGGCAGCGCACAGGAGACTCTTAACTGGCTCCAGATTGATGAGGGCGTGACGAAGTCCGAGAACGCGGGCAACGCACCCGCAGAGCTGAGCAAGACGACGCTCGAGTACGCGCCCGACCAGGCCGCACAGGCACGCAAGCTCGCCGCCGTCATGGGGCTGGCCGGCACCGCGCTGAAGCCGGGCAAGAGCGTCACCAACTCCCAGGGTCTGCCGACGATGACACTGACGCTGGGCAAGGACTTCAAGGGCGCGGGCGTCTCGCTCACGGCCCCGACCACCGTGCCGGACACGGTCGAGAAGTCCACGGCGGACAAGGTCGAGTGCGCCAAGTAGGTAACCCTTCGGGCCCGTCATGCGTCTGACTGGACGCGGGACGGGCCCGTGTCAGGCGCACGGCGGGGAGGGGCAGGGCAATGGCGGGGAGCAGTGGGGTGCGGGGGGAGGTTCCCGCGGTCGACGACACGGAGTCACCGACTGCGCGGGACCGGCAGAAACAGGCGGCGGACGCGCCCGAGGGAGCGAACGGGGAGGCCGGGGCCTCCGGTGCGGGCCGAGGCAGCGACGGGCGTGGGCGGGGCGGGCATGGGCGCGGGCAGCGCCATGGCACCGACCGCAAACGCCGACGTCGACGTGCGTTGCGCTGGTCGGCGACCGTGCTCGCGGTGGTGATACTCGGCGGCGCGGGGGCCGGATACCTCTACTACGAACACCTCAACTCGAACATCAAGAGCGACGACCTGAACATCGGCGACGCCAAGGACCGGGCGGCCCAGACGGAGGCCAACTCGGCCGGGCAGACGGCGCTGAACATCCTGCTGATCGGCTCGGACGCCCGTGACACCGCGGAGAACCAGAAGCTCGGCGGCGCCAAGGACACCTTCGACGGTCCCCCGCTGGCCGACGTCCAGATGCTGCTGCACATATCGGCGGACCGCAGCAACATGTCGGTGGTGAGCATGCCGCGCGACACGCTCCTGGACATACCCAAGTGCACGGACCCCGACGACGGGACCACCTACCAGGCGCTGACCCACGAGATGACGAACGTGTCGCTCGGCCGCGGCGGCCCCGGCTGCACGGTGGCCACGTGGGAGAAGCTCACCGACATCCACATCGACCACTTCATGATGATCGACTTCTCGGGTGTGGTGTCGATGGCGGACGCGATAGGCGGCGTCCCGGTCTGCGTGGACGCCAACGTCTACTCGCACACCTACAGCGGCAAGGGCTCCGGTCTGAAGCTGGAGAAGGGCACCACCTCCGTCAAGGGCAAGCAGGCCCTGCAGTGGCTGCGCACCCGCTACGGCTTCGAGGACGACACCGACCTCGCCCGCGCCAAGGCGCAGCACATGTACATGAACTCGATGGTCCGCGAGCTGCGCGCCAACGCCAAGCTGACCAACCCCAACAAGCTGCGCAAGCTCGCCGAGGCGGCCACCAAGGCGATCACCGTCGACGACGGCCTGGACACCATCACGAAGATGTACGACCTGGCGGGCGAGTTGCAGAAGGTGCCCACCGACCGCATCACGATGACGACCATGCCGAACCGCTACCAGGGCAGCCGGGTGGTCCCCACCGACGACGCCACGCAGCTGTTCCGGCTGGTGCGCGACGACATCGCGCTGGACGGCAAGGACGCCAAGAAGGTCACCGGCACGGCCAGCCCGACGCCGACGGTCGCCGCGGACCCGGCCGCCGCGAACGACCAGATCGCGGTGCAGGTGCACAACGGCACCTCCACGGACACGCTGGGCCCGGTGCGCGGGCGCGCGACGGCCGTGAAGGAGCTGCTGGCGGGCAAGGGCTTCGACGAGGCCGTCGCGGACACCTCCACGGCCACGGCCGAGGCGAAGACGGTGGTCCGCTACCCGAGCGCCGATCTCCAGGGCGACGCCCAGGCCGTCGCGAAGGCCCTCGGCATCCCGGCGAGCCAGGTGAAGAAGTCCACCGACGTCTCCGGGGTCATGGTCGTCGTGGGCGCCGACTGGCGGTCCGGGACGACGTACAAGGTGGCGGAGACGGACGACAAGACGCCCGACACCGCCGGGGCGATCAACGCGTCCGACACCACCCAGTGCATGCACGTGGATCCGGACTACACCTGGTAGTCCGGGTCCGGTTCGGCTGGAGTCCGGGTCGGGGCCGGGTTCGGATGATCCGGGTCGGGGCCGGGTTCGGATGATCCGGGTCGGGGCCGGGTCCGGCTCAGGGCCGGATTCCCGGACGGGGCCGGGTCGGGCCGAGTGGTCCAGCTCGGGGCCGGGTGCTCCGGGCCGGGCCGGGTGATCCCGGCCGGGTCCGAGGCCGAGTCCGGGCCGGGGCCAAGTCGGGGCCGGGGCCAAGTCGGGGCCGGGGCGGGGCCAAGTCGGGGCCGGGTGTGGGGTGCTCAGTTCGCGTCGCTGAGGACTGCCGGGCGGCGCGAGGCGATGACCCTTCTGGCCAGCGCCTTCGGGCTGGTCAGGAAGCCGAAGCCCCAGCACATGTGCATGGTGGCGAGAGCGACGGGGATCTGCAGCCGGGCCTTCGCCGGCAGCCCCTTGCCCGCCGGCAGCGATCCGGCGACTATCGCCGCGAGATAGCCGCCGGGGATCACGAAACCCAGCGGGGTGAGCGCGGCGCCCACCACGACGCCGGCCGCGATCAGGCACACCGCGGTCGGCGGGGCGAGGTAGCGCAGGTTGATGGAGCCCTCGTGGTAGCGGGCCACGACGTGCCGCCAACGGCCGTAGTCCTTGTACTGCTTGGCGAGCGCCCGCACGCTCGGCCGGGGCCGGTAGGAGACCTTCAGCTCGGGCGAGAACCAGATCAGCCCGCCGGCCTCCCGGATCCGGAAGTTCAGCTCCCAGTCCTGGGCGCGGATGAACTCCTCGTTGTAGCCGCCCTGTTGCTCCAGCGCCTCGCGCCGGAAGACACCCAGGTACACGGTCTCGGCCGGGCCGGCCTGCCCTCCCGTGTGGAAGGCGGCGTTGCCGACCCCGATCTTCGAGGTCATGGCCGCGGCGACCGCGTGCTCCCAGTCGTTCTCGCCCTCGGCGTGCATGATGCCGCCGACGTTCTGCGCGCCGGTCTCCTCCAGGAGCCGCACGGCGGTGGCGATGTAGTTCGGCGAGAGCATGCCGTGCCCGTCCACGCGGACGACGATCGGATGGCGGGAGGCCTTGATCGCGGCGTTGAGCGCGGCGGGCGTGCGCCCGGTGGGATTCGGGACCGTGTGCACGCGCGGGTCTTCGGATACGAGCTCGGCCGCGATCTCTTCCGTACGGTCCGTGGACGGACCGATGGCGATCACGACCTCCATCTCGCCGGGGTACTCCTGCGCGAGGATCGCTTGGACGGCTCCGCGCAGATGCCGCTCCTCGTCGAGGACGGGCATGATGACGGACACGGCGGGGAGCTGCACGTCGGGCTTGGCGTTCATAGGACGCTCACGTTACCGCGAACGGGGGACACGGCCCGCCCCGCCGGGTGCGGTTGCACCGGTCGGCAGATCGTATGGGCCTACTGTGCGAACGGCTTCCCCCGCCCCACGGTCGCCGCCCGGAGGTGCCCCCCTATGCCCACCACCCCGCTCCGGTCCCCGCGCCGCCCGCACCCTCGGCGCCGCGTGCCGCGTTCCCCCGTTCGCCGCCGACGCCCGCGCTGGGCCGTCCGGGCGGCGACCACGCTCTCGGTGGTGCTGCTCGCCGCCGCCGGCATCGGTCACTCGGTGATCAGCAGCCTCGACGCGGACATCGCCCGGGTCGACCCCTTCAAGGACATGAAGAACCGTCCGCGGGCCGGCCACGGCATGAACGTCCTGCTGGTCGGCACCGACGGCCGCGACCGGATCACGCAGGCGGAGCGCCGGCGGTACCGGCTGGGCGGGGCCCCCTGCCACTGCACCGACACGATCATGATCGTGCACATCTCGGAGGACCGGGAGCGGGCCAGCGTGGTCAGTCTCCCGCGCGACTCCTACGCCGAGACTCCCCCGCACACCGACCAGGCCACCGGCAGACAGCACCACGGCCACCCGCTCAAGATCAACGCGGCGTACGCGGAGGGCGGCCCGCAGCTGACCGTCCGCACGGTCGAGCACATGACGCACGTGAAGATCGACCACTACCTTGAGGTCGACTTCACCAGCTTCATGAAGACGGTGGACGTCCTCGGCGGTGTGAAGATCTGCACGGCGAAGCCGCTGAAGGACTCGTACACGGGCCTGGACCTGCCGCCGGGCGCGCACACGCTCATGGGCGGCGAGGCGTTGCAGTACGTCCGCTCCCGGCACGCGGACGGCTCCGCCGACCTGGGCAGGATGAAACGCCAACAGCGCTTCCTGGCAGCCCTGGTGGACCGCGCCACCTCCTCCGGGATCCTGCTGAACCCGCTGCGGTTCCGGGACGTGACCCGAGCGGTGCTCGGCTCGGTGCGGGCGGACCGGGGCTTCGGCGCCGACGAACTGCTCGACCTCGGCCGGGCGATGCGCACCTTCTCCCCCTCGTCCTCCGAGTTCACGACCGTCCCCATCGGCCAGATGGGATACGTGGTGAAGGGCATCGGCTCGACGCTGAAGTGGGACCCGGCGAAGTCGCAGCGCCTCTTTGGGGCCCTGCGCGACGACAAGCCCCTCGCCGCGACCGCCCGTGCCCTCGACGGCCGGGTCGCACGGGTGGACGTGGCCCCGCAGCAGATCCGGGTCCAGGTGGAGAACGGCACGCGCACGGCGGGCCTCGGCCGGCGGGTGGACAGCGCGCTGGCCGCGGTGGGCTTCCGTACGACCCGGCAGCCGGTCAGCGCGGCCGCACCCTCCGCCCGGCGCACGGTCGTCGCCTACGACCCCCGCTGGGACCGCTCCGCGAAGTCCCTCGCGACCGCCCTGCCGGGCAGCGAACTGCGCCCCGTCAAGGGGCTCGGGGCGACGCTGAAGGTGATCGCGGGCGCGGACTTCCGTCAGGTGCGGAAGGTACGGGCGGTGGACGCGGAACAGGGCGAGTTCGGAGTGGTGCGAGGGGACGAGGTGGGGTGCCCCTAGGAGATCCCTGGGAGACCCCTGGGAGATCCCTGGGAGATCCCTGGGAGATCCCTCGGGGACGCCCAGGAGACCCCCGAGGGACCCCGGCGAGGCTCCCCCGATGGCGGGGGCCCGCCGCAGGGCGTAGGACGGAAGTCGGAAGTCCGAAAAACACGCTCGGGCCCGACCCGGGCCCCCGCACCCCCTGGAGGAGCCATGACCCAGCCCGGAACCATGAACGCCATGAGCAAGCAGATGCAGGACTGCGTCGAGGCCTGCATGTCCTGCCACAGCATGTGCGAGGAGACCATGAGCTCCTGCATGCAGATGGGCGGCCAGGCCCAGATGCAGATCATGCGCGCGCTCCTGGACTGCGCCGAGACGACCCGCATGTGCGCCGACATGATGATGCGGCGCTCGCCCATGTCGGCCGAGATGTGCGCGATGTGCGCCAAGGCGTGCGACATGTGCGCGGAGGCGTGTATGTCCATGCCGGACGATCCGCAGATGATGCGCTGCGCGGAGTCCTGTCGCCGCTGCGCGGAGATGTGCCGCACGATGGCCGGCGCCACGATGTGAGTGCCGCCCACGCGTGATGAGGGGCGCCCCCGTCCGGGGCGCCCCTCGTCCTGTCGGCTCAGTTGCCCGAGACGGTGACCTTCTCGTCGTTCTTCAGCTCGTTGACCAGCGTCTTCACCTTCGCCTTGTCCCAGACGAGGTTGCCGCCGACGGAACCGGAGATCGGCATGTTCATCGACTTGCCGTCACCGCTGTTGACGCCCTTCATCGCGAAGAACATGGACGCCAGGTCGTACAGGCCCATGTCCTTGTCGACGATCAGGGTGTCCAGGCCCGCGCTCAGGGTCGGGTACAGCTTGAACGGGTTGAGGACCGTGCCCGGGGTGGCCACCTGGTTGGCGAGGGCGGCGAGGAACTTCTGCTGGTTCTTCGTGCGGTCGAGGTCGGAGTTCGCGAGCGCGTAGCGGGTGCGGACGAACGCGAGGGCCTCCTCGCCGTTCAGGGTCTGCTTGCCCTTCTTGAAGTCGGCGCCGGACTTGGTGTCCTTGATGTCCTGCGGGATGTCGATCTCGACGCCGCCGACCGAGTCGACGATGTTCGCGAAGCCCGCGAAGCCGATCTCCACGTAGTGGTCGATGCGCAGGCCGGTGTTGAACTCGACGGTGCGCACCAGCAGTTCCGGGCCGTCCTCGGCGTAGGCCGCGTTCAGCTTCACGTGCCGGCCGGTGCCCTTGTACGTCTTGCCGGACTCGGAGCCGACGAACGACGGGATCTCCACGTCGGAGTCGCGGGGCAGCGAGATCAGCGTGTCGCCGTTGGATCCGGTGTGCAGGATCATCATCGAGTCGGTGCGCTTGCCCTCGGCGGAGCCGGTGTGCAGTTCCTTCTTCTCCTCGGCGGACATGCCCTCACGGCTGTCGGAGCCGACGATGAGGTAGTTCGTGCCCTCGCCCGCCTCGGGCCGGTCGATGACCTTCGACAGGTCGACGTCGCGCTGGAGCTTGGAGTCGGCCCAGAAGTAGGTGCCGACGGTCGTCACGACCAGCACGGTGACGACCGAGATCGCCGTCCACTTGATGCGACGGCGCCAGTTCGGCGCGGGACGGGGACCACGGGTGTCATGGCCCGCCGGGCCGCCCGGTCCACCGGAGTCGCCGCCGTAGACCTGGCCCGAGCTGTAGCCGCTGTCGTACCCGGTCTGCCGGGCGTTCGTGTAGTCGCCGTGTCCCTGACCGTTGACGTACGACGGCTGCGGCGGGACGCCGGCGCCGCTCGGCGGGGCGGCCGGGCCACGGCGGACCTGCCGCATGACGCGGGCGCTCTCGGGCTGTGCGCCGGCGCTGCCGCCGCCGTACCGGTTGCCGCGGTCGTTGTCGGACCATCCCTCGGGCCAATCGTTCATGCGGACCAGTGTGCAGGTCGCCGCAGTGTCCTATACAGGGGCGTCGGAAAATCACAGCCCCGCTGTTGCCAAGCTGACACAAAGTCCCGGGTTGTCCCCCTCGGCATAAGGTGGAGGACATGACAGACCAGGTCACCGCGGCGGACTCGGGCAGCACCCCGGACATCCCGGGCAAGCCCACATCGGCGTCCCGCACCACCCTCAGCCACATCATGGGCCACAACGACACCAACCTGTTGGGCACGGTGCACGGCGGCGTGATCATGAAGCTCGTGGACGACGCGGCGGGCGCCGTGGCCGGCCGGCACTCCGGCGGGCCGGCCGTCACCGCGTCCATGGACGAGATGGCGTTCCTGGAGCCGGTCCGGGTCGGGGACCTCGTCCATGTGAAGGCCCAGGTGAACTGGACCGGCCGGACCTCGATGGAGGTCGGCGTCCGGGTGCTGGCCGAGCGCTGGAACGAGTCCGCGCCGGCCACCCAGGTCGGCTCGGCCTACCTGGTCTTCGCCGCCGTCGACGCCGACGGCAAACCCCGCCCGGTCCCCCCGGTCGTCCCGGAGACGGAACGCGACGAACGCCGCTACCAGGAGGCCCAGATCCGCCGCACCCACCGCCTGGCCCGCCGCCGCGCGATCAGAGAACTGCGCGAGCGCCGGGTGGCGGAGGGGCTGGCGGACTGAGAGTCGCGCGCGGGAGGCGTTACGGCAGGTTGCGGGCCATGACGATCCGCTGTACTTGGTTCGTGCCCTCATAAATCTGCGTGATCTTGGCGTCGCGCATCATGCGCTCCACCGGGTAGTCGCGGGTGTAGCCGTAGCCGCCGAGGAGCTGGACGGCGTCCGTGGTGACCTCCATCGCGACGTCCGAGGCGAAGCACTTGGCGGCCGCGCCCTGGAAGGTGAGGTCGCTGTCGAGGCGTTCGGAGGCGGCCGCGGCCTGGTAGGTGAGGGCGCGGGCGGCCTCGATCTTCATGGCCATGTCGGCGAGCATGAACTGGATGCCCTGGAAGTCGGCGATCGCCTTGCCGAACTGCTTGCGCTCCCGGACATAGCCCTTGGCGTAGTCGAACGCGCCCTGGGCGACGCCCAGCGCCTGCGCGGCGATGGTGATGCGGGTGTGGTCCAGGGTCTTCATCGCGGTGGCGAAGCCGGTGCCCTCCTCGCCGATCATGCGGTCGGCCGGGATGCGCACGTTGTCGAAGTAGACCTCGCGGGTCGGGGAGCCCTTGATGCCCAGCTTCTTCTCCGGGGCGCCGAAGGAGACTCCCGGGTCGGACTTCTCCACGACGAAGGCCGAGATGCCCTTGGTGCGTTTGGTGGGGTCGGTGACGGCCATGACCGTGTAGTACTCGCTGACGCCGGCGTTGGTGATCCAGCGCTTCACGCCGTTCAGGATCCAGTGGTCGCCGTCGCGGACCGCCTTGGTCTTCATGCCGCCCGCGTCCGAGCCCGCGTCCGGCTCCGAGAGGGCGTACGAGAACAGCACGTCGCCCTTGGCCAGCGGCGTCAGGTACTTCTTCTTCAGGTCCTCGGAGCCGGAGAGGATCACCGGGAGCGAGCCCAGCTTGTTGACCGCGGGGATGAGGGAGGAGGACACGCAGACACGGGCCACCTCCTCGATCACGATCACCGTGGCCAGGGCGTCCGCGCCCGTGCCGCCGTACGACTCGGGTACGTGCACCGCGTGCAGGTCGCTCGCCACCAGCGCGTCCAGCGCCTCCTGCGGGAAGCGGGCCTCCTCGTCCACCGCGGCGGCGTACGGCGCGATCTTCGCCTCCGACAGCGAGCGGATGGCGTCGCGGAGCATGCCGTGCTCCTCGGACGGGCGGTACAGGTCGAAGTCAGCCGATCCGGACAAGGTGTCTCACGCTCCAAATACGCTGCGGTTCACGACGCTAATTACCGTTAAGTAACTCAAATTTTAGGGGTCCTCCCGGCCGAGTGGCACGTGAGTTTGGCGACAAGGGGCGCCCCGACCGGGATCTGCCCGGTGAGGGGCCGCGACATGCCCCGACTATGCTCGGGCGCGCAGTGTCGGCATCCCCCGTCAGGAGCATTCATGGCCCTCAAGATCACCGTGATCGGCACCGGCTATCTCGGCGCCACGCACGCCGCGGCGATGGCCGAGCTGGGCTTCGAGGTGCTCGCTCTCGACGTCGTGCGGGAGAAGATCGAGATGCTCGAGCGCGGCGAGGCCCCGATGTACGAGCCGGGGCTCGAGGATCTGCTGCGCCGGCACGTCGCCGGGTTCGAGGGGACCAGCGGGCGGCTGCGGTTCACCCAGGACTGGGCCGAGGTGGGGGCCTTCGGCGACGTCCACTTCGTCTGCGTGAACACACCGCAGAAGCACGGCGAGTACGCCTGCGACATGTCGTACTTCGAGTCCGCGATCGCCTCCCTCGCTCCGCATCTGACGCGGCCCGTCCTCGTCGTCGGCAAGTCGACCGTGCCCGTGGGGTCCGCGGAGCGGCTGGCCCGGACGATCGTCGAGCTGGCGCCCGCCGGGGAGGACGCCGAGCTCGCGTGGAACCCGGAGTTCCTGCGGGAGGGCTTCGCGGTCCAGGACACGCTGCATCCGGACCGGATCGTGGTCGGGGTGCGCAGCGAGCGGGCCGAGACGGTGCTGCGGCAGGTGTACGAGACGCCGGTCGGGGAAGGGACGCCGTTCGTCGTCACCGACTTCCCGACCGCCGAGCTGGTGAAGACCTCCGCGAACTCCTTCCTCGCCACCAAGATCTCCTTCATCAACGCCATGGCGGAGGTGTGCGAGGCCGGCGGCGGCGACGTCGCCAAGCTGGCCGAGGCCATCGGCTACGACGACCGGATCGGCAAGAAGTTCCTGCGGGCCGGGATCGGCTTCGGCGGCGGCTGTCTGCCCAAGGACATCCGCGCCTTCATGGCCCGCGCCGGTGAGCTCGGGGCCGACCAGGCGCTCACCTTCCTCCGCGAGATCGACTCGATCAACATGCGGCAGCGCGGGCGGATGGTCGAGCTGGCCCGGCAGGCGCTGGGCGGCGGGTCCTTCCTGGGCAAGCGGGTCGCCGTGCTCGGCGCCACCTTCAAGCCCGACTCGGACGACGTCCGGGACTCGCCCGCGCTCAACGTGGCCGGGCAGATCCACCTCCAGGGCGGACAGGTCACGGTGTACGACCCGAAGGGGATGGCGAACGCGCGCCGCGTCTTCCCGACCCTCGGCTACGCCGACTCGGCCCTGGAGGCCGTACGGGGCGCCGACGTCGTCCTGCACCTCACCGAGTGGCGGGAGTTCCGCGAGCTGGACCCGGCGGCGCTCGGCGAGGTCGCGACGAGCCGGCTGATCCTCGACGGCCGCAACGCGCTCGACCCCGCGCTGTGGCGCAAGGCCGGGTGGACCTACCGGGCCATGGGACGCCCGACCGCATAGCCGCAGCCTCAGCAGGCGCGCACACAGCCGCAGCAGGCGCACAGGGACGCCGGTTCGGCCGAGGCTCAGTCGGCCGAACCGGCGTCTTGTTGCATTCTGCACCACAGATCTGTGCGACGAGTGGTGAACTACTTCGCGCGGTAGCGGCGCATCTTGGCGCGCGCCCCGCACACCTGCATCGAGCACCAGCGGCCACGGCCCGCCGGACTGCGGTCGTAGTACGCCCAGTGGCAGGTCACGGCCTCGCAGGCCTTCAGCCGGGTCCAGGTGCCCGCGATCAGCGCGGCCGCGACGGCGGCGGCCGTACGGGAGAGCAGCGGGGCCCCGTCCGCGGGGGTCAGGCGGGCGGAGCCGTCGTCCTCGTCGACGGTCACCAGCAGGGGCGCCGATGCCAGCAGCTCGCCCAGCGGGGTCACCTCGCGGTGCGGTGCGTGGCCCGCGTGGGCCAGCAGGGCCACGCGCAGGGACTCGCGCAGCTCACGGGCGCGCGCCAGCTCGCCGTCGTCCTCGGTGAGCCCGAACCGCGCCCGGCCGTCCGCCGTGTCCAGCGAGTCGGCGCCCGACTCCAGGTCCAGCGTGTTCACCAGGGACTCCACCAGGGCCAGTTCCCCGGGGGCGGCCGATCGCTCATTCATGCTTGCGACGTTACCTCCCATGCGGGAGCATGAGGTAACCGTTACCTTCTAATGCCTCTATCAGGTAACCCGAGGAGGAGTCATGGCTCTTGCCGAGCTGGGCGTCGTCGTCCTGGACTGTCCCGACCCGCGTGCGCTCGCCGGTTTCTACGCCGAGGTGCTGGGCGGCAGCGTCGAGAGCGACGACGGGGACTGGGTGGATGTGAAGGTGCCCGGCGGTCAGTCGCTGGCCTTCCAGGCCGCCCCGGGGTTCGTGCCGCCCGCGTGGCCCGCGCCGGAGCACTCGCAGCAGTTCCATCTGGACCTGACCGTCGACGACCTGGACGCGGCCGAGCGGGGCGTGCTCGCGCTGGGCGCGAAGCCGCTGGACACACAGGACCGCTCGCGCGGCTGGCGGGTGTACGCGGATCCGGCCGGGCACCCGTTCTGTCTGTGCACGTGCTGAAACCGCCGAAACCGCCGGTGTCCGAGAAGTCAGGAGGGCCCATGCCGCCCATCGCCCGATTCCGCAACGTCGTGCTCGACTGTCCCGATCCGCGCGCGCTCGCCGAGTTCTACGCGGCGGTCGTGGGCGGCGCCCCCGAGTGGGAGGAGGGGGAGGAGGACTGGGTCGTCCTCCAGGTGCCCGGCGGTCCCCGGCTCGGCTTCCAGGAGGTGGCGGGGTACACCCCGCCGGAGTGGCCGCGCTCCGACCGCAACGGACAGCAGTTCCACATCGACCTCGACGCCGGCTCCACCTGGGCGGAGGTCGACGCGGCCCACGAGCGGGTGCTGGCGCTGGGCGCGCGGCCGCTGAACCTGGAGGACCGGGAGAAGAAGGACTTCCAGGTGTACGCCGACCCCGCGGGGCATCCGTTCTGCCTCTGCCGGATCGAGAAGCCCCTGGCCTGAGCGGATCAGCCGTCCAGCTGGGCGATGCGGGCCGTCGACGGGTCCCGGCGGTCCTGTGCCGCTCGGGCGGTGAAGTCCGCCATGCGCAGGACGCGCTGCATGTTTCCCCAGGTCAGCAGGGCGATGTCGGGGTCCGGCCAGCCGCGGTGGAGCAGTTCCGCGATCAGGTGCGGGTAGCCGGAGGCGTCGGCGAGGCCCTGCGGGTGGGCGGCGCCGGAGTCGTAGGTGCCGGACAGGCCGACGCAGCCGGGGCCGGCGATCGCGCGCACGCGGTCGAGGTGGTCGGCGACGTCCCGGACGCTCGGGCCGGTCTGCTCGGCGGTCAGCGGCACCAGGCACAGGCCGCCTGCCGCGCCCAGCTCGGCCAGCAGCTCGTCGGGCAGGTTGTCGGGGTGGGGGCGCAGGGCGCGGGCGGCGGAGCGGGTGCACAGGGCAGGCGTCTTGGAGAGGGTGAGGGCGCGGCTGACGGTGGTGTCGGAGGCCCCGGAGAGGTCGGCGAGGACACCGAGCCGGTTCATCTCGCGGAGGACCTCCTCGCCGAACCGGGTCAGTCCCGCCTCGCTCGCCCAGCTGGTGCCGGAGAGGGTCAGGACGCGCAGCCCGAGGGAGTGCAGGACCCGCAGGATGCCGAGCGAGTCGTCGAGCGCGGCGGCCGTGGCCGGACCCACGACGACGGCGACCCGGCCGCAGTTGCGGGCGTCGATGACCTGCCCGGCGGTGCGGGCGAGGCGCAGCCCGTCGGGGTGCGTGGCGATCACCGACCGGACGAGGTCCAGCTGCTCCAGGGTCGCGCCGACGGCCCGGTCGGCGGCCGGTCCCTCGGGCAGGTGCAGCGCCCACAGCAGCGCGCCCACATGGCCTTCGCGCAGCCGGGGCACATCGGTGTCGACGGCGCTCTCGCCGAGCTGGAGGTCGTACCGGGGCAGGTGGCGCAGGGCCCAGGGCAGTCCGCTGTAGCCGTCGGCGACGGGGTGTACGGCGAGGAGGGCGTGGGCGCGGTCCAGCGGGCTGGTCTCCGGCTCGGGCGCGGCAGCCAGGTCCGGCGGATACGCGGCGAAGGGGGCGCCCGCCCGCGCCTCGCCGTCGGGTCCGCCGTCGGGTCCGCCGTAGAGTCCCTCGTCGAGTACGTCGTCGAGTTCGCCGGCCTCGGGAAGGGTGTGCAGCTCCGTGTGCAGCTCGTCCTGGAGGTCGGCCATGACGGTCTCCGTACGTTCGATCAGCAACGTTCGATCAGCAGTACGGTCACCGTCGCACGGCGCGCGGCGTGCTTCCTGGTGGACGGGGCGTTCGGGGGTATCGGGCCTCCCCGGACGCCCCGTCCACGGTACGTGTCAGCCGTCCAGGGACTCGATCGTCGCGTTGGACGGCGCGCGGGTCGCCCGCAGGTCGCGGGCGACGTCCTCCGCCGCGCCCAGCACCCGGACCGCGTTCTGCCAGGTCAGCTTGGCGAGGTCGGGCTTGGACCAGCCGCGGTCGAGCAGCTCCGCGATCAGGTTGGGGTAGCCGGAGACGTCGTCGAGGCCGTCGGGGGTGAAGGCCGTGCCGTCGTAGTCGCCGCCGATGCCGAGATGGTCGACGCCGGCGACCTCGCGCATGTGGTCGAGGTGGTCGGCGACCGTGGCGACGGTGGCGATGGGGCGGGGGTGGGTCTCCTCGAAGGCCCGGTGGACCGTCATCGCCTCGGGGGTGGTGGCGAGGTGGTGGAAACCGTGGGCGCGCATGTTGTCGTCGGCCGCGGCCGTCCAGTCGACCGCCGCCTGGAGGACGAACTTCGGCACGAACGTCACCATCGCCATGCCGCCGTTCGCGGGCAGGCGCTCCAGGACGTCGTCCGGGATGTTGCGGGGGTGGTCGCAGACCGCCCGGGACGAGGAGTGGGAGAAGATCACCGGCGCGACGGACGCGTCGAGCGCGTCGCGCATCGTGGTCGCGGCGACGTGCGAGAGGTCGACGAGCATGCCCTCGCGGTTCATCTCGCGCACGACCTCGCGGCCGAAGTCGGACAGACCGCCGACGCCGGGCTCGTCGGTCGCGGAGTCCGCCCAGTCCACGTTGTCGTTGTGGGTGAGCGTCAGGTAGCGCACGCCGAGCGCGTACAGGCCGCGCAGGGTGCCCAGCGAGTTGGCGATCGAGTGGCCGCCCTCGGCGCCCATCAGCGAGGCGATCCGGCCCTGCGCCCGCGCGGCCTCCAGGTCGGCGGCGGTGAACGCGGCCCTGAGGTGCTGCGGGTGGCGGGCGATGAGCTGCCGTACGCAGTCGATCTGCTCCAGCGTCGCCGGCACCGCGTCGGGCAGGTCCGAGCGCACGTACACGGACCAGTACTGCGCGCCGACGCCGCCCTCGCGCAGCCGGGGGATGTCCGTGTGCAGATGGCCGTGCTGGTGCGCGGCGATGTCGCGGGCGTCGAGGTCGTAGCGGACCGGCTGCGCGCGCAGCGCCCAGGGCAGGTCGTTGTGGCCGTCGACGACCGGGAACTCGCGCAGGAGGTCGCGGGCGGCGGCCAGGGAGGTCGGCTCCGTCACGTGGCGCGTCACTTCCCGAAGCCGAAGCCGTTCGAGCCCTCGACCTTGGCGCGCAGGCGCTTGCCCTTCTCGGCGGCCTGGTCGCCCAGCTCTTGCTGGAAGTCGCGCATCCGGGCGAGCAGGTCCGGGTCGTGGGCGGCGAGGATGCGGACGGCGAGCAGGCCCGCGTTGCGCGCGCCGGCGACCGAGACGGTGGCGACGGGGACGCCGGCCGGCATCTGCACGATGGACAGCAGCGAGTCCATGCCGTCCAGGTACTTCAGCGGCACGGGCACGCCGATGACCGGCAGCGGGGTCACGGAGGCGAGCATGCCGGGCAGGTGGGCGGCGCCGCCCGCGCCGGCGATGACGACCTTCAGCCCCCGCTCGGCCGCCTGCTCGCCGTAGGCGATCATCTCGCGCGGCATGCGGTGCGCGGAGACGACGTCGACCTCGTAGTCGATCTCGAACTCGTCGAGGGCCTGCGCGGCGGCCTCCATGACGGGCCAGTCGGAGTCCGACCCCATGACGATGCCTACGACGGGGCCTGCAACAGGGCTCATTCGGTGATCGTGCCTCTCAGGTAACCGGCTGCGTGACGGGCGCGTTCGAGGACGTCGTCCAGGTCGTCGCCGTAGGTGTTGACGTGGCCCACCTTGCGGCCGGGCTTCACGTCCTTGCCGTACATGTGGATCTTCAGCTGGGGGTCGCGGGCCATGCAGTGCAGGTACGCGGAGTACATGTCCGGGTAGTCGCCGCCCAGGACGTTGACCATGACCGTCCACTTCGCGCGCGGGCGCGGGTCGCCCAGGGGCAGGTCGAGGACCGCGCGGACGTGGTTGGCGAACTGGGAGGTGATCGCGCCGTCCTGGGTCCAGTGGCCCGAGTTGTGCGGGCGCATCGCCAGTTCGTTGACGAGGATGCGGCCGTCGCGGGTCTGGAACAGCTCGACCGCGAGGTGGCCGACCACGTTCAGTTCCTTGGCGATGCGCAACGCCATCTCCTCGGCCTTCAGGGCGAGGGTCTCGTCCAGGTCGGGGGCCGGGGCTATGACCGTGTCGCAGACGCCGTTCACCTGCTGCGACTCGACGACCGGGTAGGCGACGGCCTGGCCGTGCGGGGAGCGGACGACGTCGGCGGCGAGCTCGCGGACGTAGTCGACCTTCTCCTCCGCCAGCACAGGGACGCCGGCCCGGAAGGGGTCCGCCGCCTCCTCGACCGAGTCGACGACCCAGACGCCCTTGCCGTCGTAGCCGCCCCGGACGGTCTTCAGGACCACCGGGAAGCCCTCGCCCTCGGCGGCGAACGCGACGACGTCCGCCGGGTCGGTCACGATCCGGTGCCTGGGGCACGGGACGCCGATCGCGTCGAGCTTCGCGCGCATCACCCCCTTGTCCTGGGCGTGCACCAGCGCGTCGGGGCCCGGGCGGACGGGGATGCCGTCCGCCTCCAGCGCCCTGAGGTGCTCGGTGGGTACGTGTTCGTGATCGAAAGTGATCACATCGCACCCGCGCGCGAACTCGCGCAGCGTGTCGAGATCGCGGTAGTCGCCGATGACGACATCGCTCACGACCTGCGCCGCGGAATCCTGTGGGGTGTCACTGAGGAGCTTGAACCTGATGCCGAGCGGGATGCCTGCTTCGTGTGTCATACGAGCGAGCTGGCCCCCGCCGACCATGCCGACTACCGGGAACGTCACGCCCCCAGGGTATCGGCCGCGCCGGCGCGGCCGAATTCCGCGCCTCTTACCCGGCCCTTTCCCGCCTCACACCGTTTGTTTCCCCGCATCTCCCCCGCTGGTCACCGGCCCGTGAGGCGGACCACAGGAAACCGACAAGAGTGGTGGTTAGCATGGTTGGGTTGACGAAACCGGACCCGGACGGGGGCCTGTACGACCATGGCGCATGGTTCCTCGGGGCTGAAGAGGATCGTCCGAGAGCTGGCCAAGTTCGGTGCCGTGGGCGGCGCGGGAGTGCTGGTCAACCTCGGAGTGTTCAACCTTGTACGGCATGTCACCGACCTGCAGGTGGTGCGGGCGAGTGTCATAGCCACCGTCGTGGCCATCGTCTTCAACTACGTCGGGTTCCGCTACTTCACCTACCGTGACCCCGACCGCGACAAGAGCGGGCGGACGAGGGAACTGACGCTGTACCTGCTGTTCAGCGCGGTGGGCCTGGTGATCGAGAACGGGCTGCTGTTCGCGGCGACCTACGGGTTCGGGTGGGACAGCCCCCTGCAGAGCAACGTCTTCAAGTTCGTCGGCATCGGCGTCGCGACGCTGTTCCGGTTCTGGTCCTACCGCACCTGGGTGTTCCGCACGCTGCCGGCGAAAGAGGCCGTGGCCAGCGCGGAGTCGTTCCTGGAGCCCAAGGCCACGCAGCGCGTGAGCTGAAAGACGCCTACCTGACCGTTTGCCCGTCGTCTTCCTGTGCGCGCTTCTGGGGGGCCGTGCGGGACAGGAACAGGCCGAAGACCGGGGGCTGGGCCTGGAGCATCTCCAGGCGGCCGCCGTCGGCCTCCGCGAGGTCGCGGGCGACGGCGAGGCCGATGCCCGTGGAGTTGCGGCCGCTGATCGCCCGCTCGAAGATCCGCGCGCCCAGGTCGGCAGGGACGCCGGAGCCCTCGTCCGTCACCTCGACCACGGCCTGGTTGCCGGTGACGCGGGTGCGCAGCGCCACCGTGCCGCCGCCGTGCATGAGGGAGTTCTCGATCAGCGCGGCCAGCACCTGGGCCACCGCGCCCGGCGTGCCCACCGCCCGCAGATGCCGCTTCCCGGAGCTCACGATGGCCCGGCCCACCCCGCGGTAGGCGGGCCGCCACTCGGCGAGCTGCTGCTGGATGACCTCGTCGAGGTCGAAGGTGACCGCCGAGCCGGTGCGCGGGTCCCGGGCGTTGGTCAGGAGGCGTTCCACGACGTCCGTCAGGCGTTCCACCTGCGTCAACGCGATCGTCGCCTCCTCCTTCACGGTGTCCGGGTCGTCGGTGAGGGTGATCTCCTCGAGGCGCATGGAGAGCGCGGTGAGGGGCGTGCGCAGCTGGTGGGAGGCGTCCGCCGCGAGCCGGCGTTCCGCGGTGAGCATCCGGGCGATGCGCTCCGCGGAGGCGTCCAGGACGTCCGCGACCCGGTCGAGCTCGGGGACCGAGTACCGCTTGTGGCGGGGGCGCGGGTCACCCGAGCCCAGGCGTTCCGCGGTCTCCGCGAGGTCGGTCAGCGGGGAGGCGAGGCGGTTGGCCTGGCGGATGGCCAGCAGCACGGCGGCGATCACCGCGAGCAGGGCCACCAGAGCGATGATCAGCAGGGTGCGCCCGACCTCCCGGGTCACCGTGGAGCGCGGCTCCTGGACCAGGACGGTCTCGCCCTCCTCGCCCGTGGCCCGCGCCTCGATGACGTCGCCCTCGGGCCTGGCGCCGACCTGGATGGCCGTCCGGCCGGGGATCCGGATCTCGGCGTAACGGTCCTGGGTGACCTGGTCGCGGAGTATGTCGGCGGTGACGTTCTCCGAGCCGACCAGCCGGCTGTCCACGATGCTGGCCAGCCGCAGCGCCTCGGAGTCCACCCGCTCCTGCGCGCTGTTGCTGATCGTGCGGGTCTCGACGATGACGAGGGACACCCCGAACACGGCGATGACGACGAGCACGACGGCGAGGGTGGACTGGATCAGTCGGCGGCGCATGTCCTCAACAACCCGCTAGAACCTGCTTGCTGAAACCTGTGTGCGGAAGAGCTCAACTCTTCTCGAAGCGGAAGCCGACGCCCCGCACGGTGGCGATGTAGCGAGGGTTCGCCGCGTCGTCGCCGAGCTTCTTGCGCAGCCAGGAGATGTGCATGTCGAGGGTCTTGGTCGACGACCACCAGGTGGTGTCCCAGACCTCGCGCATCAGCTGGTCGCGGGTGACGACCCGCCCCGCGTCCCGCACCAGGACCCGCAGCAGGTCGAACTCCTTGGCGGTGAGCTGGAGTTCCTCCTCGCCCATCCACGCCCGGTGCGACTCGACGTCGATGCGCACTCCGTGGGTGGCCGGCGGCTGCGCGGGCTCGGACGCGCCGCGCCGCAGCAGGGCCCGGACCCGGGCGAGCAGCTCGGCCAGCCGGAAGGGCTTGGTGACGTAGTCGTCGGCGCCCGCGTCCAGGCCGACGACGGTGTCCACCTCGTCGGCGCGCGCGGTCAGGATGAGAATCGGAATGGCGTGCCCCTCGGAGCGCAGCCGACGGGCCACCTCCAGGCCGTCCATGCCGGGCAGACCGAGGTCCAGCACGACCAGGTCGACGCCGCCCTGCATTCCGGCGTCGAGCGCGGTGGGGCCGTCCTCACGCACCTCGACCTCGTAGCCTTCCCGGCGCAGAGCGCGGGCCAGGGGCTCCGAGATGGACGCGTCGTCCTCGGCGAGCAGTACTCGGGTCATGAGCTGATGGTAGTCCGCGGCGGGCAAGGGCCGAAGTGTGATCGCCCACGCCGTTTCTTACCCATGGACATGCCGGACAGTCGGAAGGAGTCGGACGGGCCCCGGACGGGCGCCGGCCGGGGCTCGATGGTACGGACCTACGGTCCAGGGATGCCATCCTGGTACAGACCTTCAAAACCCCGATCAGGGCCCCTTGATCACCTGTGATCCCTGTCTCAAGTCCTTCCATATCCGGCGTTGTCCTGTCGTATGGTGAAGTAACGCCTGCAGCACGCAGGGACCTTTGGCGGTCCGCTTGACGCCGAGGGTCTCTTTTGCGTGCGGGCCGGATCCCGCCGGCCTTGAAAGGAAAGACCTGTGGCCGGGCCCCCGACGCGAAGGGGCGTGGATCCCGGCGGTCGCCGTCCGCCGCTCCGAGACCCGGAGCGGGCTCCCCCCGGGCGTGGGGGGTGGACGATGCGGTCCGCCGGTGCCGGCCGCCCCCCACCGGGCGCGCGACGCTCCAACGCAGCGCGTCCCGAGCAGCAAGGAACGACATGGCGTCCAGCCTGACGAAGGACTCGGTCCGCCCGGGCACCCCCGGCTCCGGGAAGACCTTCTTCGGCCACCCCCGCGGACTGGCCACTCTCTTCATGACCGAGATGTGGGAGCGTTTCTCCTACTACGGCATGCGAGCCCTGCTCCCCCTGTACCTGGTCGCCCCCGGCGGCCTGCACCTCAGCGCCTCGACGGCGACCGCGATCTACTCGGTCTACCTGTCCCTCGTGTACCTGCTCGCCCTGCCCGGCGGCTGGTTCGCGGACCGCGTGCTCGGCCCTCGCAAGACCGTCGCCGTCGCCGGCGCGGTCATCATGCTCGGCCACCTGACGCTCGCGCTGCCGAACGCCGGCACCTTCTACGCGGGCCTCGGCCTGGTCGCCATCGGCTCCGGCCTGCTGAAGGCCAACATCTCGACGATGGTCGGCCACCTCTACGACGGCCCCGACGACCCGCGCCGTGACGGCGGCTTCACGCTCTTCTACATCGGCATCAACATGGGCGCGTTCGCCGCGCCGCTGGTCATCGGCACCATCGGCGAGAACGTCAACTGGCACCTGGGCTTCGCGCTCGCCGCGCTCGGCATGGCGCTGGGCCTCGCCCAGTTCCTGCTCGGCAGCCGTCACCTCAGCTCCCGCTCGGACGCCGTCCCCACGCCGCTGTCCGCGCAGGAGAAGGCGACCACCCTGCGGAAGGCCGCGTTCTGGGCGGCCGTCGCGATCGTCTTCTACGCCGTCGTGGGCGTCTCCGGCGTCTACACGCTGAACTGGCTGCTGGTCCCGATCACCGTCGCCGGCCTGGTCATCCCGGTCCTCGTCATCGCCCGGATGAAGCGGGACGAGGAGCTGGACCGCGCCGAGCAGTCCAAGCTGACCGCCTACGTCTGGTTCTTCGTGGCCGCGGCCGTGTTCTGGATGATCTACGACCAGGGCGGCTCGACACTGTCCCTGTTCGCGGACTCCTCGGCGGAGAACAGCGTCTTCGGCTGGGACTTCCCGGTCTCCTGGTACCAGTCGGTCAACCCGGTCCTGATCATGGCCCTGGCCCCGCTGTTCGCCTGGGCGTGGCTGGCGCTGGCCCGGCGCGGCAAGGAGCCGAGCACCGCGACGAAGTTCTCGATGGGCCTGGTGCTGATCGGCGCGTCCTTCTTCCTCTTCCTGGCCCCGCTGTCGATCGCCGAGGGCGGTCACAAGGCGGCCGCGCTGTGGCTGGCCGCGATCTACTTCGTGCAGACCGTCGGTGAGCTGACCGTGTCCCCGGTGGGTCTGTCGGTCACCACGAAGATGGCTCCCGCGAAGTACGCCTCGCAGATGATGGGCGTCTGGTTCCTGGCGGTCACCGCCGGTGACGCGACGACCGGCCTGCTGTCCATCGCCGGCGTCGACCTCGACAAGACGGGGATAGTGGCGCTGGAGGCCGTGCTCGCCGTCGTCGCGGGTGTGGCGGTGTGGATGTACCGCAAGAAGGTGAAGGAGCTCATGGGCGACGTCCACTGACGTCGGTCTGTCTCCTCGCGGGAGGGCCGCCGTACCCGGGTGGGTACGGCGGCCCTCTTCTGTTCCGTTTGCGGGTGCGGCCGGTTGTGGCTGGTCGCGCTCCTCAGGCGGCTCGCCCTGCCCGCTTTCGTGGCATGAAGGTGAAGACCGCTCCCCCGAGCAGGATCGCCGTGCCCGCCACCAGGCCCAGGGCCTTGAGCGTGCCGTGGTCGCCGGAGCCCGTCTCCGCGAGGCCGCCGCTCGTCGACGTGGATCCGCCCGAGGACGAACCGCTCCCGCCGGACGCGCCGGACGCCTGCTCCGCCGTGTTCAGGGTGAGGGAGACGGCCGTCTTGTCCGGGGTGCAGGTGGTGGTCGTGCCCGCGGCCTCGATCGTGAGGACGCCCGGGGAGAGAGTGGACTCACCGGTCGCGCCGGGCTTGTAGGTGCCGACGAGGTTCGGGATCTCGATCGGCTGGCCCTGCGGGATCGCCGCGGAGTTCAGCGGGCCCTCCACCTTCACCGAGCCCGTGTCCGCGCCGCCGAGCGTGATCTGCATGGTCGGCTTGACCTTGCCGGCCGGGATGGCGATCGGGCTGTCCATCACCGACTTCTTGAACTGCACGGTGAGGTCGTAACTCCCGCTGTTCTTCTTGGCGTTGATCTGGATCGGCGAGGTCGCCTTCTTGATGCCGAGGGGCGTGTCGCAGGTGTAGGGGATGTCGACGACCTTGCCGGTGAAGTCGGTCTGGCCGTCGCCGGTCGCCGAGGAGGACGGGCTGGGCGAGGACGACGGCGACGTCGACGGCGACGTCGAGCCGCTGGGCGAGCTGGAGCCGCTCGGCGACGACGAACCGGACGGCGAACCCGAGCCCGAACCGCCGCCCGCGGCCGTCACGGTGATGGTCGCGGCGGGCTGGACGGGCTCCGTCGGCGCGCACTTGGTGTCCGTCGACAGCGCGTTGACGACGTACGCGTCCGGCGTCAGCGCCACCTGTCCGACCGCCGTCAGTTTCAGCGTGCCCTTCATGTCGGACAGCACCATGTCGGCGCCCTTGGGGATCGCCGGGTTCGTGCGCGTCCCCACCATCGCGATGTCCGCGGTCTGCGCGCCGGCCGCCTTCAGAGTGCCGGACGGCTGAACCGAGTCGGCGGGCAGATCGATGATGTCGGGGTTCTTCGACGCGGCCTGCGTGAACTTCCACACGATGTCCACGGTGTCGCCGACCTTCGCCGTGGCCGGCGCCGTGATCTCGACCTTGGTGGTGCCGTTGACGTCGGGCAGCCCGATGCCCGCGGGCGGAATGCACTTGGTCGCATAGGCCACCTCGGCGGCCTGCGCCTGCCCGGCGGTCACGCCCAGCAGGACGGCCGCCCCGGTGAGCATGACGGCGGCGGCCGCGGCCGCCGCGCTCTTCCGCGTCTGCCGCCTCTTTCGCGCGGGCGCACGGTCGGGTGGTGTGGCTCTCTCACTCACTGCGATCCCTTCCTGCCGGGACTCGTGGAACTCGTCGTCGGGTCTTCGTGCGGTGCGGAGAGCCGGCCCCGCGTGGCGGTGCCCGGACCGGTGTCCGAGGCGAACCACGGCAGGGTCGTGTTCGGGGTGGCGGCGGGCGGTGCGGGCGCCGGGACCGCCGTCCTGCGCCATGGGACGTGCCACGGGATGCGCCACGGGATGCGCAAGGCCGGGCGGGCGGCCGGGCGGGCGGCCGCGCGGGGCCGTGGGCGGACCCGGTCCACGATCGCCATCCCGATGCGGAAGAGCGCCGTCGGCACCACCACGCAGAGCAGGATCCAGAACAGGGTCACCCCCCAGGGACGGCCCACGCCCCACGGCTGTTCGGCGAGGACCTTCCCGCCGTACTTCAGGGAGACGGTGTAGTCGCCGTGGGCGCCCGCGCCGAGTTCGACCGGCAGTTCGACGCGGGCCTTCCCACCGGGGTCGATCGTGCCGCGCCACTGCCGCTCGTCCCACTGCGGGGAGAACACGCCGTGGGCGGTGCCGACCTGGAAGACGGGGTTCTCGACGGCCGCGGTGCCGACGTTGCCGACGGTGAAGACCAGCGTGCGGCCGGGCGGCGCCCCGAACCAGGTGAGGAAGCCGTCGGAGCCGTCGAGCCGGGTGTCGCTGAGCACGGAGAGACGTCCGCCGCTCGTCTGCTCGGGCAGCGGTTCGACGGGGTGCCCGGCGACCTGGAACACCGCGTCGGCCTGCGCTTTCGCGCCGGTCGCGGTGGCCACGTGCACCACGCAGGGGCACGGCGCAGGCGGCTCGGCCACCGGCAGGCTCCGGCTGAAGCGGCCGTCGGCGTCGGTGGTGACGGCGCGTCCGTCGGCGTTGGCACAGGAGTTGGTGCCGCCGATCACCCCCCGGTCCGGGGTCGCCTGCCCGCAGAGCAGCAGCATCAGCAGGGTGCGCGGGCGCCAGCCGCTGCCGCTGACGGTGATCGAACCGCCGGTGCCCGCCTGCGACGCGGAGAGCTTGACCACCGGCTGGTCGGCGGCGGCGGCCGTACCGGCCGACGGCAGCAGGAGCACGAACAGGGACAGCGACAGCGACAGGGACAGGGACAGGAGCGCCGCCCGTGCCGGCGCCATGATCCGCGGCTTGCCTCTCACGTCAGCGCTCCCCCTCGGCTCGGCTCTCGGCGGCGTCTTCGTCGTACGGTCAGGGCGGCCGCCGCGACGGCCGACAGCGCGCCGGCCGCCGTGCCCGCCGTCGCGCCCCAGGGCACGAACCGCGCCGAGGCCCGCCCGGTGGCCTCGGGCGCGCCGGGGGCGGTGACCGTCAGGCGCACGGTGACGGCGTCCAGGGCCGGGCGGTCGGGCCACGGTTCGTCGAGCTTCAGGCGGCGGCCCGGGAGCAGGTGGACGCGCAGGGTGCGCGGGGCCCGGTCGAGGACGGCGCCGAGGACCCCGTCCGCGTGGACGGCCAGCCGCGGGACGAGGGCCGTCGTCCCGCGGTTGACCAGCTCGTAGGTGATGCGATCGCCGCGCACGGCCACATGCTCGACGGTCAGCGCGGCCAGCTCCGGGCCGCCGACCCGGAACAGCAGCCGGACGGCGCTCTCCCGGCCGTCGGCGTCCCGTACGACGATCTCGCCGGTGCGGTCGCCGGGTCGGGCGTCCGCCGGGACCGTCACGGTGAAGGGCACCTCGGCGCGGGTGCGGGCGGGGATGTCGAGGGCCGCGGCGGCCGGTCCGGCGAAGACGACCCGCAGGCCGGCGGCACCGGTGCCGGCGGCGCGCAGCCGTACGGTGAGCGGCCGCGTGCCCCGGTTGGTCACGGCGACCGTGTCCTCGATCACCGCCCCGGGCGCGCCCTCCGCGTAGAAGGACGGCCGTCCGCCGCCGGCGGGCGCTGCCGACCAACCGGCAGCGGCGGGGGCAGGCGCCGGGGCGGGCGTGGCCGCCAGGAGCAGCGGCAGGGAGACCAGCAGGGCACGGGCGGCAACGGCGGCGGTGGCGTACGGCATCGGCGGCTCCAGCGCTTCGACGAAGGTCCGGTCAGCGGCGGGCGCGCGCCGTCCGGCCCCTCCTGGTCAGCCACAGGGCGCCCGCCGCGCCCGCGAGCAGCACGGTGCCGCCGAGGGTGCCGAGGGCGATCGCGGAGTCCTCGGGGCCGGTCTGCGGGAGCGCGTCGCCGGAGTCGTCCGATCCGCCGTCGCTGCTCGTGCCGCCGCCCGCGGCCGTCACGTCGAGGGTGAGGGAGGGGCCCGGGGAGTTGGAGGGTGTGCAGGTCGTCGTCGTGCCCATGGCCTTGATGGTGAGCACGCCGGCCGTGAAGGTGACCTTCCCGGACTCCTTCGGGGTGTACGTGCCGCTCAGGTCGTTGATCTTGATGGGCGTGTTCTCGGGGATCGCGGCCTCGTTGGCGGGACCGGTGACGGCCAGGGTGCCGCTGTCGGCGCCGCCCAGCTTGATCGTGGCGCTCGGCTTCATCGCGCCCGCGCCGAGTTCGAGGGGGCTGGAGGAGACGCCTTTCTGCCAGGACATGGTGATCTTGTAGCCGCTGCCGCTCTTGACGCCCTTGATGTCGATCGGCGAGACGGCGGTCTTCACGCCGATGGGCGTATCGCAGGTGTAGTTGACGTTCACGACCTCGGCCATGGCCACCGGGGCGGCCATCCACACCGCCGAGCCGGCCAGGGCCGCGGCAGTCGCGAGCGCGGCGGTTCGCTTCCGGTTGGACACGGGCCCGTCCCCTCACTCCCACCGCCCCGCCCTTACTGACGAGGCATCAGATTGAGCCGTCAAGGTACGCCCGGGGCGATGAGGAGGGAAGAGAACGTACGCGCCGGAGTTGCGCCGGAGTTGTGACGATCCGGCGCACGGCTTCAGGGGGTTTCGGAGACGCCCGAGGACGCCCGGAAGCACCCGTGGACGCCCGGGGACACCCTTCGGGGACGCCCGGGGGTCCCTTTCGGGACGTCAGGCCGGGGCGCCCAGTTCCGCCCAGACCGTTTTGCCCGCGACGCCCGGCGTGCGCACGACGCCCCAGTCCAGGCAGAGGCGCTGGACGATGAACATGCCGTGTCCGCCGGGACGGCCCGCGCGGTGCGGGGTGCGCGGGGCGGGCTGGCCCGTGCCGCGGTCGGAGACCTCGACGCGGATCACCTTGTTGTCGCAGCCGATGACCATGCCGTCCGGCCCCTCGGCGTGCAGACAGGCGTTGGTGACCAGTTCGGAGACGACGAGCAGTACGTCCTCCGCGGCGGCGCGCCGGTCGGCGGTGGCCGCGGGCAGCCAGCCCCAGGCGTACAGCGCCTGACGGGCGAAGTCGCGGGCCAGCGGGACGACCCCGCCGGCGCCGTCGAAGTCCAGCCGCCGTACCTGGCGGCCGCCCGACGACCCGGACGCCCCGGAAGCGCCGTAAGGCCGGGTGGTGCTCATCAGCGCTTCACCTCACCGATTCACCGAATTCACCGGTTCACAATTCAGAAGTCGAGTCTCTACAAAGTCTGTACGAAGTACTCGGTGCCGGGTCTCCCCGGTCCCTGTACCTGATGCGCAGCAGTACCTAATACGCAGCCCGACGGGGTTTGCGTCGGACTTGCCGCCGACATGTTCGGGCTCAGGATGTCTCCTGCCCGGGGGAACCGGTGGAACACCCTCCCCTTGCCGACAGACGGTGAAGGTCAGCCGTCGTCGTCGCGCTCGTCCGCCAGGGCGGCCTCGAGCGTGGCGTGCACGGTGAAGACCGCGTCCGCGCCGGTGATCTCGAAGACCCGCGCCACCACGGGCAGCATCCCCGCCAGATGGACCCCGCCACCGGCCGCCTCCGCCTTCAGACGGGCGCCGAGCAGCACATTGAGCCCGGTGGAGTCGCAGAACTCCAGGCGTGTGCAGTCCACGACCAGGCGACTGAGCCCCTTGGAGAGGCATTCCTCGAGTGGCTCACGCAACAGATCGGCGGTGTGGTGATCCAACTCACCCGCCGGAGTCACGACGGCGCTGGAGCCCTCTTCCCGCACCTCGACCAGAAGCCGGCCAGACTGTGCGCTGCCGACCGTCCCGCGGTCCATGCCGTCTCTCTCCCGGGGTCGCGAACTGCTTGATGACGCCCTCGAACCCTACGCCCTGGGCCCGCACGCCAACACCCGAACAATCACACACAAACGGACATAACTCCACAAAAGCCACTTGCGATCGGTCGAGTAAAGCAGGTAGGGCTAGTAGGGACACGTAACCGACCCCGGCCGGCTTTGGAGGCGCCGCACACCGAAGTGCGCCCACTGGCTTCGGCAGCCATACGCCGAGAACGATGGAGGACATCCATGTCACCCCGGCTCGACTCACCGCCTACCCGCGGAGCGACGTCGACACCCCCTCCGGAACAAGAACATCTGGAACCCATCGCACAGGACGCGGTGCAGGACGTCGACCCCACCGACGCTCTCGCCGGACTTCCGGAGATCCCCCCGTACGACGAGGTCGGCCCGGTCGACGCAAGGGCTCTGTCCAAGACCCTGTTCGCGCGCCTCGAGTCCCTCGAAGAGGGCACGCACGACTACGCGTACGTCCGCAACACGCTCGTCGAACTGAACCTCGCGCTGGTCAAGTTCGCCGCCTCCCGCTTCCGCTCCCGCAGCGAGCCGATGGAGGACATCGTCCAGGTCGGCACCATCGGCCTGATCAAGGCGATCGACCGCTTCGAGCTGTCGCGCGGCGTCGAGTTCCCGACCTTCGCGATGCCGACCATCATCGGCGAGATCAAGCGCTTCTTCCGTGACACCTCGTGGTCGGTGCGCGTTCCGCGCCGCCTCCAGGAGCTGCGGCTCGACCTGGCCAGGGCGGGCGACGAACTGGCCCAGAAGCTGGACCGGTCGCCCACCGTCGGGGAGTTGGCCGAGCGCCTCGGCCTCTCCAACGAGGAAGTCGTCGAGGGCATGGCGGCGTCGAACGCGTACACGGCCTCCTCCCTGGACGCGCAGCCGGAGGAGGACGACGCGGAGGGCGCGCTCGCCGATCGCATCGGCTACGAGGACCACGGCCTCGAAGGCATCGAGTACGTCGAGTCGTTGAAGCCGCTGATCGCCGAACTCCCGTCCCGGGACCGGCAGATCCTCTCGCTCCGCTTCGTCGCCGGCCTGACCCAGTCGGAGATCGGCGAGGAACTCGGCATCTCGCAGATGCATGTCTCGCGGCTGCTGTCCCGCACGCTGGTGCGGCTGCGGGCCGGGCTGACGCTGGAGGAATGACGGAGGCGGACGGCGACGGGCGGCGTCCCGGGTACCCCTCGGCCCCGGGACGCCGCCCGCTCGCCCCCTCCGGTTACCCCCGGAAACCTCCCCACGGGACGCCGGTCGCCACTAAGGTCGCCTCCACCCCAGACTGACTGGTACGTCAGCATCGGAGGCGACCTCATGGATTCCGACGCGCACCTCACCGAGCTGCTGCGCGCCGCCCCCGCCACGGCCTACCCGGCGCTGCGCGAGCTGCGCGCCCGCCACCATCCGGCCGTCCTGGCGTACGCCCGGCTGTGCACGACGAGCGAGCCGGCCGCACGGCGACTGGCGGCGGAGGCGTTCACGCTGGCGGCCCGGGAGACGGCACGCGGCACCGACCCCGGCGGCCCGTGGCGGCACCGACTCCTGCTGCTGACCGGGCAGGTCGCGGCGGGCTGGGCCGCGGACGACCGGGCGGGCGGACTGGACGCGGGGCTCCTCCTGGTCCTCAACACGGCAGCCCGCGGCGGCCCCAGGCCGCCGCTGCTCACCGCGTTCCGCTCCCTCCCCTCCGACGCCCAAGGCCTGGTCTGGTACGGCGTGTTGGAGCGCGAGCCCGTCGACCGCACGGCCAAGCTGCTCGGCCTGACGACACAGGACGTCACCTACGGGACCGCCCCCGCGCTCGTCGCCCTGGCCCAGACCGCCCTCCGCCTGCGCCTCGCCGCCTCCGACGATCCGCGCTGCGCGGACTTCCGCCGGCTGATCGAGGAGTCCGTCCGTCCGCAGGGCGCGCGGCACAGCCCCGACCTGGAGGCCCACCGCACCCACTGCCCGCACTGCGCCACGGCCTACGAGGAGCAGCACGCGTTGCGTGAGGATCCTCGCGGGGCGCTGGCGGAGGGGTTGCTGCCGTGGGGCGGGGCGGCGTACGCGAGAGAGGAACGGGAGCCGTCCGAGGCGGGGGAACCGACCGCCGCTCGACGCGCGCCCCGAGGCCTCGTGCTGGCCTCGGCGGCGTTGGGAGTGGCGGCGATACCCGTCCTGGCCGTGCTCCTGCTCTCGCCCTCGGGCGACTCGGCGGGGGCGGTGGTGACGGGCCCGTCGAGCCCCCCACAGGTGACGGTCACGGCGACGACGACGGCGACCGTCTCGGCCTCGCCCGCGCCTTCCAGCCCGTCCCCTTCGGCGCCCCCGAGTTCAGCCAGGCCGAAGCCGATCCCCACCCCTACCGCCTCCCCCTCCCCCTCCCCGACGCACGCACCCGGCGGCACGTTCGCCCAGGTCGTGAACGTCGCCACGGGGCGGTGCCTGGAGGTGGCGGGCGACTTCGACAACGGCACGGACGTGGTGACGGCGCCGTGCTCCGCCTCCCCCAGCCAACGGTGGCGGGTGGACGCGGCGCGCGGTGTCTTCCAGTCCATGGCCGACCAGGACTTCTGCCTGGACAGCCGGGGTTCCGTCGACAAGGGCGTGGGGGTGTGGGAGTGCGCGTCGGTGGAGGGCGGCCACGGCGACAACCTGCGCTTCACCGTGGACTCCGACGGGACGGTCCGCCCGGCGATCGCGAGAGAGACGGCACTGACGGCGGACGCGAGCGGCGGGGTGTCACTGAACCCGCTGGACGAGGCGGGGGACCAGCTGTGGCGGGCGGGGGCGCGCTGAGCGGCTACGCCGCCTTCAGTTCGCACCACACGAGCTTGCCCCGATGCCCCATCCGGGACAGCGGCTGCCAGTGCCAGAGATCGGAGCAGGCCTGAACGAGTGCGACGCCCCGCCCGCTCTCGGCGTCCCCGACCCCCTCCAACCGGCGTGGCGGGTCAGGCGGTTCGGGGTTCGCGTCCCAGGCCCCGATCTGGAGAATCCCGTCCCGGAAGCGCAGCCGCATGCAGGCGGGGCCCTTGGTGTGCAGGACGGTGTTGGTCACCAGCTCGGAGGCGAGGAGTTCGGCGGTTTCGGCGAGGTGGACAAGGCCGTTGACGGCGAGGATCACCCGGAGGGTGTGGCGCGAGACGGTGACGGCGCGGGGGTCGGTGGGGATGAAGAGGGAGTACTCCCAGGAGTCGCAGTCGGAGTCGTTCTCGGGCATGGGTCAGCTCCAAGTGGGTGGGGGGTCTTGGGCGCGGTGGCATTGCCGCAGCCGTCATGGCAGGAGGGAGCGGTGCGCTTCCGCAGCGTGAAGGTCGCATCACTGACGGTAGACCTAATGTTTTAAGTTCTGCAAGCGGGCCGCGTAATCTGACCCCGAACGAGTCGCGCGCACATGCGCGTTGAGAGGGGCACCCGATGGCATTGCGGCAGGACCCAACGGCACGCCAGATGCGTTTGGCGACCGAATTGCGCAGGCTCCGGGAGGCGGCCGGCCTGACTTCCCGGGAAGCAGCGGCACTGCTCGGAGTCAGCGGCTCGCAGATGAGCCAGATCGAAGCCGGACTGACGGGTGTGAGCGAGAAACGGCTCCGGCGCATGGCGGCCCAGTACGCGCGTACCGACGAGACGTTCGTCGATGCGTTGGTCGCGTGGGCGACGGACCGAACGCGCGGCTGGTGGGAGGAGTACCGCGGACTGCTGCCCACGCCGTTCCTGGACCTCGCGGAACTGGAGCACCACGCCACGTCACTGCGGGAGGCCCAGTTCCTGTTCGTCCCCGGCCTGCTCCAGACGGCTGGCTACGCTCGCGCGGTCTTCGCCGATCGAATTCCCGAACTCCCGGTGGAAGAGCTGGAGTTGCGCGTCTGTCACCGTATGCGCCGCAAAGAGATGCTCGAAGGCTCGTACGAGGCGATCATCCACGAGGCAGCGTTGCGCATCATGGTCGGCGACCGCTCCGCCTCACGAGCCCAACTCGGCCACCTTCTCGAACTCTCGGAAGCGGCCCACATCACCGTGCGCGTCATCCCGTTCGAGTTGCAGGGCTTCACCGGTGCCGCGAACGCCATGACGTATGCCGACGGTCCCGTGCCGAAGCTGGACACCGTCGTACGCGATGGCCCCCAAGGTGCAGCCTTCATCGACTCCGAAGCCCAGCTCGGCGCATTTCGAACGCTCTTCCGTAAAGTGGAGGCCGTGTCGCTTGAGGCCGAGCGGTCCCGCGACTTCATCCACAAGCTGGCGAGTGAGCTGTGAGGCACCCCATAGGCACCCCCGACAACTGGCGGAAGTCGTCCTACTCGGGCCCCGGAGACGGCGACTCCTGCCTCGAACTCGCCTCCACCCCCACCACCCTCCACCTCCGCGAATCCGACGACCCCACCACCGTCCTCACCACCACCCCCACCCCCGTCACCCACCTCCTGCAAGCGATACGCACCGACTCACTGTGAACCCGTACGACGCGAAGCCGAACGGCCCCGCTGTAGGTCCGCGATGTCGTGAGCAGCGGGTCCTGGGAGAATGCCGAAATCCGGGCCTGGCGAGCACTGGTTGTGTCGCTCGGGAGTGAGCAATCACGTCCGTGACGGGATGTTGAAGGCCACGGTCGGTAGCGATGTCAGTCCCACTGACAGCAGTCCTCCCTGTTCGGGCGTCGGTCAGCCGAAGGGGATGACGTACGCGGGCAAAGTGGGTAGACCACCCTGAACTTCCCTCTGATCTCGGTCCGACAAGCCCGGCGAAAATTGACGCGCGACCAGAACATCGGCACAGCGGCGGGCCCACTGGAACCTGAGTGGACGGATACGGCCTGCCAGCTTCACGGTGTCGGCGCCGCCGCCGGTATGGCCAGGGAGCGCAGGGCGGCCTCCAAAGCCAGGGGCCTGTACAACTCGCCGGCCCCGTGCCCCGTGGCGGCTACGGTTGCGCATGCCCTGCTCAGCCGCGGGAGATCCAGCAGGCCCTGGAGGGTGAGGATCGATCCGGGCAGCCACTGGGACAGCAGTGGCAGGCCGTCCTGAAGCATGGCCGCTTCGCATGTGGTTGCGAAGTTCTCCCGCAGCGGTGGGTGGACAACCTCGCGGGAGTACCCGGCCTGTTCCAGGCGGAGGCGCATCAGCCTCTTGCCGCGCCGCCATGACAGGGGCAGGGATTCACCGAAGCGCAGCACGAGCGGGGTTGCCAGCGGGCTGATGGGCCACAGGCCGTGTCGCATGGCGGTCGTGCTGTGGACGGCGAGGGCCAGGAGGGTGGAGGCGTGGAGTACGGACGCGGGTGCCAGGTCGTCATCGATGTGAGGTAGGGCGTCCCTGGCCCGGGAGCCGAGGTGGTCGGGCACAGGGTGCAGGTTCCACGGGTCGCCGGTCAGGGCGCGTTCCTCCGGCCGCTGGAAGCACAGCTCGTCGCCGCCGATCCCGGTGAACACCCATCGGACACCGATAGCGCTCAGGCGGCTGTACAACTCGTTCATGGCTTCGGTGTAGGTGCCGTCCGTGGGGCTTGTGGGCCTGCCACTGGCGCGGGGCCCGGTGCGGTGGAAGGGGCCGAACTCTGCGACGGGCACGGTCAGGTCGGGGCCGAGGCGGGCGCGTGCGGAGATCTCGCGGCGCCGCCTGTGCTGCTGATCACCGACGTCCCCGCCGAGCGTGAGCGCGGCCGTGCGGACCGGTCCGACCGTCTCGGCGAGGGCGAGTGCGGTCATGGAGCTGTCCATGCCGCCGGACAGCTCCACCGCGCAGCCGTCGGTGGGCAGCGGACGGGCTGTGATCTCGCGCCGCAACAAGTCACTGAACGCGGCCACTGGATCAGCGTCGGTGTGCAGGACGCGGGGCCGGGAGTGCAGGGCGGGGGACGGGTAGCCGATGCTCAGGCCGGTCGTGTGGTCCCATACGGCGGTCGAGCGTTCGGTGAGCTGGCGGATGGTGCGAAAGACCGTCGCTGTGCTGTAGCGGGTGCGGTAAGCGAGCATCGCGGCCACTTCGCGGGCGTCCAGGTCATCGGTCCCGGGGTCCAGGTCGAGCAAGTCCCACGAAACAGCCAACTGACCGTCGGTGGGGCGGAGGTAGAGAGGCGCAACGCCGCGTTCCCCGCACGTGATCCGTACGCTCTGCCCGGCGGCCATCTCCGCTCGGACCGCCTGCAGGGGCCATGCGCCGGCTTCTTCGACCTGCCGCCGGTAACTCGAACTGGTCATCACACGCCGGACCGTCGTCACCGGTTGTTGATCGTTGGCGACCTCACGCACGATCAGGCACGACCGGTCGGATTCGGGCGTGGTGACCATGACGTGCTCGATCGCGGGGTGTGTGAACGGCTCGATCCAGGACCGGCCGGAGATTCACCGGTGCCCGTCCCACTGCCAGCCGCCCGCGTCGAACGCTCCCGTCAACTGCATCTTGAGCATCGCATGCCTCCTGACCTGGCTGTGGGCCAGGCACTTTGTGCCTGGCCCACAGCCGAGGACTGTCAGATGTCGTCGGTCTCGGTCTGCGTGTCCGAGCTGCCCTGCTTCTTGGTGTAGAGCAGGTCCAGGCCCGGAACCTCGCGGATCTCCTGGTCGGCGAACAGCTCCTCGAACGGAGTCCTCTGCTGCATGGCAATCACCTTTTCCATCGGGACGAGATGTGTGGTGCGACCGTCACTCCGCCGGAGTGCCGGAGTCTTTGATCACCGCCGTCAGCTCGGGCAGGACCTCTGCCCGGCGAGCCATCAGGTAGGCGGTGCGGTTCTTGCGCTGGGGGGTGTGGACCAACTCCCAGCCCTGTACGTCGCGGTAGTAGGTCATGAGCCGTTCCACGAAGGTGCCGCGGCGCACCCACTCGACGCCCTCGTGGGCAGCCCGGTCCAGGGCCCACCACGCCATCAGGCGGCCGGGCTGGTCCCGTCGGCGGGCGGGGTGGGTGAACGACGTCGCCAGGAAGTACGCGCTCTGGGCCAGTTCTTCGGTGGTCCAGCCCCATTCCGGCGTCGTGGTGAACACGGTGGTGCAGCCGATGACCTGGCCGCCGTCGACGAGTGTCCAGACGGGGAAGTTCGGGTCAGCGACCTGAGAGGCGATGGTGTTCACGTCGTCATCGGTCCGGGGCCAGTCGGGGACACCCCGCTCACGCATCCAGGCCATGCGCGCTCGCACCATCGCAGCAATCGCTTCCTGATCCTCGGCGGCGGCCGGACGCATCTCGTACACGGCGATCCTCCTGGCTTTCGCAGCTCGTAAGTTGCCCCGGCAAACAGTCCGTCGACCCAGGGTGTACGGCACGGTAACGCCGTCACGGTCCTAGGGCGCGACACCCGCCCGTCGTCCCCGACTCCAGGTCAGGGGGTGGGGTCCCGCCCCGCGCGTGCGACCGACTTTCCTGGTGGTGCCACAGGAGCGGGATCTCAGACCGGAGGTTCGGTGCCCGAGGCGGACCGGGCCGCCCGGTGTGCGTGGGGCCCTTGTCGAGATAGGGGCTGACTACGGCGCTCAGGCCGCCGCACCCGGCGAGAGTACCCAAGCTGAGGATCCGGATCGTCTCCTCGGTCCCGCCATCGGGTCGGTGCGGGGCGGCCTGCTGGGCAGGTTCGTCACAGGTCACATCGCTCTTGAACGGCGTTGCGTGGGTGATCACCTGTTGGCTCGCTTCTCTCCGGTCGTACACGGGGGCTTGATGTTCAGTCAACTGCCGGGCAAGAGATCGGAGGAGGGGCCAGGCTGTGGGCCAGGCGTAGGCCCGTGTAGTCCAGGGGGAGGCACAGGTGCCGAGGAACACGAGCATCGGGGACGTGATCCGGCAAGCGCGCGAAGCGAAGGGCTGGGGACCGGCCAAGCTCGCCCGCGAGCTAGTGCCGCGGCAGGCAACGTTTGCCCGTCAAGGAGCGGCGTCCGGTGCGTGCTCTCGGTGTGCCGGTCGGAAGTCCTCGTACTGGACGTACTTGGGCTTTCGGCCGGTGCGGCGAGAGTGCGTGCCGGGCGTCGCGACGGGGCGAACGTTGCCTGCCGCGGCACTAGGCATCGCCGAAGGCCGGGGTCCGACTCAGCTGGAACGACAAGCGGTCTACCGGTGGGAGACCGGGAAACGGAAGCCCGGATACTGGCTGCCGTACATCGTCCAGGTCCTCGACCTGGACATGCGGGCTGTCCCCCTGTCGGATACCACTGAAGAGGACCCGACGCCCGCGGATACCGTGAAGTCAGTCCTTGTCCTTGGAAGGAATGACGTGGATCGCCGGAACTTCCTGGCCGCATCCAGCGGTTACGCCCTCAGCGCTCTCGCACTGCCCGATCTGGAGAGCATCGTGCGCCGCACCCATACGGCACCGGCCGGGGCCGTCCGCGTCGGTAAGGGCGAAGTGACCGCCGTCCGGCAGATGGTCAAAGCGCTCGGCGACTCCGCCGCGGAGCTCGGTGGCGGCCATGCCCGTCACCTCGCGGTCCGCTACCTGACACAGGACGTGGCCCCCTGGCTGAACGGCAATTTCACTGAATCCACCGGCCGCGAACTGTTCGCGGCCACGTCTCAACTGGTCCACCTGGCCGGATGGATGGCCCAGGACGAGGGCCGCGACACGGAGCACCAAGGACGGGCCCAGCAGTACTACGCACACGCTTACCGGCTCGCGGCCGAAGCAGGGGATCCCGAACTGTCCGCGACCGCCCTGCGCGGGCTCGCTGTCCAGGCCATCGACCTCGGGTACCGGGCCGAGGCCGTGCAGCTCGGCGAAGCCTGCGTCCACTATGGCCAGCACCTGGAAAACCCGCGGGCCGTCGCCTACTACGAGGCCACCCTCGCCAACGCCGCAGCCCAGGACGACGACCGACGCACCGCCACCCGCCATCTCGCGTTCTCCGAGACCGCCATCAGCCGCTCTCCCGCCGAATCCGGCGAATCCTGGGCCGCCCACTACTCGCCCGGCCGATGGGCCCACGAATCCGGCATGATCCTCTCCCGCCTCGGCGACCTCGACGCGGCTGAAGAGCACCTGCACCTCGCTCTGGAGATCCACGGCCTGGACCGGCGACGCACCCGCGCCATCGTCCTCGCCGACCTCGGCGTCGTGCGCCTCCGGCAAGGTGACATGGATGGTGCCCTGTCCACGTGGAACGAGTTCATCGACTGCGCTGACGGCATCCGCTCCGTGAAGGTCCACGACGCCGTCGAAGACATGCGGCTGCGGCTGAACCGATTCCATGGCACGGCGGCAGCCGAAGAACTGCGGCACAAGGCCGATCGGCTCACGGCCTGACAGCCGGCTGTCGCAGAAAGACCACCCACACGAAGCTCCCAGGCCGAGGTCGCGCCGCATCATGTCACTCATGTCCGCCGCACCTCGCCGCACCGGGTCAGTCTGCTGCTGGGCACCGAGCCGGTGCGGGCGACGGCCGTCGGCATCGCGCTCGCCGGGGACCGGCCGGTGGCTCGGGTTCGCGGGCGCGGTGCTGGTGCTCGTAGGGACGAGGTGGGGGGCGGTCGGCCGCCACCGCCGGAGCCAGAGCCAGAGCCAGGGCACTACCGGGGCCGGGGCCAGAGCCGCTGCCAGGGCCGGGGCCAGAGCACTACCGGGGCCAGAGCACTACCGAGGCCGGGGCCGGGGCCAGAGCCGGGGCCAGGCCCGGGGCCGGGGCCGGGGCCGGGGCCGGGGCCGGGGCCGGGGCCGGGGCCAGAGCCGGGGCCAGGCCCGGGGCCGGGGCCGGGGCCGGGGCCGGGGCCGGGGCCGGGGCCAGAGCCGGGGCCAGG
>NZ_JBFAKW010000091.1:0-38961 GCF_040655955.1 Streptomyces sp. NPDC050263
GAACCGTCGGCGGCGCCCCGCTCACCGTGGTCAGGCAGTACATCGAGCAGCAGAACCGGCCGGTGTGAGCACAGCCCAGCTCCGCCGGGACCAGCAATCACGACGCTCCGCGCCGCGGGTGGTGAACACGCCGTGTCCGGCGCCGCCGGACAAGACGCGGCGACGCTCCGCGTCGCCACCATCAGATTCGCTTCACCACCGGGCTGAAGCCCGATGCACTGCGAATGAACCCCGGTAGCCGACAAGGTCGGGGGGCGGGGCGATTCGCCCCGCCCCCCGGCCTTGTCGTCGCCTCAGGTCGCCGACGACGGCTTCCCGGTGGTCGGCGCGGCCGGCGGCGTGTTCGTCGGCGCGCCCTTGCCGGAGGCTTCGTCGGGGCCCGTCGGCTCGTTGAAGTCGACCTTGCCCATGTGCTTGTTCATGGACTTCATCAGGGCCCACACCGCCACCGCCATCGCCGCGAAGACGATGAAGCCGAGGACGCCGGGGGTGACCTTGTTCTCGTCGACCTCCTTGGCGAGGGGGACGAGATGCGTCATTGCCAGGCTCACGCTTGCGCTCATGTCAGGCATTGTCGCGGATGCCCGCAAAGAGGTCGTCCTCGGGGAGGGAGGTATCGACGCGGGACTTCGCGAGCTCGTACTCCTCCGTCGGCCAGACCTCCCGCTGGATCTCCATCGGAACGCGGAACCAGCCGCCGTCGGGGTCGATCTGCGTGGCGTGGGCGATCAACGCCTTGTCACGGATCTCGTAGAAGTCGGCGCACGGGATGTGCGTGGTCAGCGTGCGCTCCGGCTGCCCGAACTCGTCCCAGCGCTTGAGCCACTCCGCGTACGGCGACTCCAGGCCGCGCTCGATCATCGCGTTGTGCAGCGCCAGGGTGCGGGGACGGTTGAAGCCCTGGTTGTAGTAGAGCTTCAGCGGCCGGTACACCGGGCCGAACTCGGCCTCGGGATACTTCTCGGCGTCGTCCGCGCCCTCGAAGGCCACCACCGAGATCTTGTAGGTCATGATGTGGTCGGGGTGCGGGTAGCCGCCGTTCTCGTCGTAGGTGGTGATCACCTGGGGGCGGAACGAGCGGATCTGCTTCACCAGCTCGCCGGCCGCCTCGTCGACGTCCTCCAGAGCGAAGCAGCCCTCGGGCAGCGGCGGCAGCGGGTCGCCCTCCGGCAGCCCCGAGTCGACGAAGCCGAGCCACTCCTGCTTGACGCCGAGGATCTCCCGAGCCTCGTCCATCTCCTTCTTGCGTACCTCGTGGATGTGCTCCTCGATGTACTTGTCGCCTTGCAGCTTGGGGTTGAGGATGGAGCCGCGCTCGCCGCCCGTGCAGGTCACCACCAGCACGTCCACCCCCTCGGACACGTACATGGCCATGGTGGCCGCGCCCTTGCTCGACTCGTCGTCGGGGTGCGCATGGACGGCCATCAGTCGCAGCTGGTCAGTCAAGACTCAATCCTCGGTAAGTCGGCGCCCGGTGTGAACCGGCGCGGTCGCAGGCTTCTATAGTGACCGAATCGGAGGGCGATTAATTCCGCGCCGGGAGGACGATCATGAGTACGGCGAGCACGCGACTGCCCGAGGGCCGCTACGGCCGTTCCTCGGACGAGCGCGCCGACCACAAGCTCAGGATCGCCGGCGCCGTGCTCGGCGCGCTGCTGCTCGCGGTGGTCGGCTACTTCGCCTACCACTACGTCGGCCAGAACAAGATCAGCGCCGAGGTGATCACTTTCGACGTGGCCTCGGACGACGCGGTTCAGGTCCACCTGGAGGTCCGCAAGGACTCGGGCGCGAACGGCTACTGCACGATCCGCTCCCAGGCCGCCGACGGCACCGAGGTGGGCCGGGCGGACTTCCGCTTCTCCGGTTCGGACACGCGCATCGACCGGGTGGTCACGCTGCGTACGACGACGAAGGGCACGACGGCTGAGCTGCTCGGCTGTCACGCCGGCTGACGCCGGGCCGCCCAGGCGAGGGCCGGACAGGCGAGGGCCGGACAAGGGCCGGGCGGGGGAGCATCCTCCGCAATACGTACACGCTGACCTGCGTTGACGTATTTCTGATGGCTTATGTCCTCCCCCTTCGCCCGCTGAATTGTTAGGCTCGTGGTTTCGCCCATCCCCTGAGGAACATGCTTCTGGGTAGGGCGATGCTTTGTATTCCCAGTACCGACGAGGAGCACCTGTGACCCAGACCAGCGAGTCCGTCACCTGGCTGACCCAGGAGGCGTACAACAAGCTCAAGGTCGAGCTTGAGTACCTTACTGGTCCTGCGCGCACGGAGATCGCCGCCAAGATCGCGGCCGCGCGCGAGGAGGGGGACCTGCGTGAGAACGGTGGGTACCACGCGGCCAAGGAGGAGCAGGGCAAGCAGGAGCTTCGCGTGCGCCAGCTCACCCAGCTTCTCGACAACGCCAAGGTCGGCGAGGCCCCGGCTTCCACGGACGGCGCCGTGGCGCCCGGCATGGTCGTGACGATCGCGTTCGACGGTGACGAGGACGACACGACGACGTTCCTGCTCGCCTCTCGCGAGTACGCGAGCTCCGACATCGAGACCTACTCGCCGCAGTCGCCCCTGGGCACCGGCGTGATCGGTCACAAGGTCGGCGAGGACGCGCAGTACGAGCTGCCGAACGGCAAGAAGGCCTCCGTGCGCATTCTCAAGGCCGAGCCCTACAGCGGCTGACCCTCACCGCGGCTGAGCCCTCTCTCCCGGACGTTCCTGTTCCCGGACCCTCCTGACGAGCCCCCGGCACCCGTGCTGCCGGGGGCTTCGTCATGCGACGCCTCCGTCATGAGCGGCTTCGTCAAGCAGTGCCTTCATGGCGTCGTCACGCGGTGGCCGAGCGGTACTTGCGGACCGCGAGCGTCCGGAAGATCAGGACGATCAGAACCGAGTAGATCAGCGAGGCCCAGACCGGGTGCTGCATGGGCCAGGCGTCGGAGGCCGACTGGCCGGGGTTGGCGAACAGCACCCGGCAGGCCTGGACGGTGGCGCTGAAGGGGTTCCACTCGGCCACATGACGCAGCCAGGGCGTCATGTTGCCGGTGTCCACGAACGCGTTGGATATGAAGGTCACCGGGAAGAGCCAGATCAGCCCGCCGGAGGTGGCCGCCTCGGGTGTGCGGACGGTGAGGCCGATCAGCGCGCCGATCCAGGTGAACGCGTACCCGAGCAGGAGCAGCAGGCCGAAGGCGGCCAGCACCCGGCCGATGTTGGTGTCGCCGTTGGACCCGACCCGCCAGCCGACGAGGAGGGCGACGACCGCCAGGACGAGCAGCGTGAGCGCCGTCTGCACGAGATCGGCGAGGGTGCGCCCGGTGAGTACCGCGCCGCGCGCCATGGGCAGGGAGCGGAAGCGATCTATGAGGCCCTTGTGCATGTCGTCGGCGATGCCCGCGCCGGCGCCTGCGGTGGCGAAGGTGACGGTCTGCGCGAAGATGCCCGCCATCAGGAAGTTCTTGTAGTCGGTGGCGCTCGTGCTGCCGCCGATCTGCATCGAGCCGCCGAACACGTAGGTGAAGAGCACCACGAACATGATCGGCTGGATGAGCCCGAAGATGACCATTTCCGGGATGCGGGACATCCGGATCAGGTTGCGCTTTGCAACGACCAGTGAATCGCGGACGGACTGTCCGAGCGGGTGGGCTGGCGCGGGTGCCGCGCCGCGTACGGCGTCGGTGACGGCACTCATTTGACGGTCTTCCTCTCGCTCTGTCCGGTGGGTTCGTCGCGTTCGCCGTGTTCGTCGCCTTCGGCCTTCGCTTCGGCCACGTGTCCCGTCAGGGACAGGAAGACATCGTCGAGGGTGGGGCGGCGCAGGCCTATGTCGTCTATCTCTATGCCGCGGGTGTCGAGCTCGCGGATGACCTCGGCGAGGAGCTTGGCGCCGCCCGCGACGGGCACGGTGAGCTTGCGGGTGTGCTGCTCGATGGCGGTCTCGCCCTTGCCGAAGCCGGCCAGTATCTCCGCGGCCGTGCCGATGTGTTCGCGATCGTGCACCACGACCTCCACGCGCTCTCCGCCGGTGCGGGCCTTGAGCTGGTCGGAGGTGCCGCGGGCGATGACACGGCCGTGGTCGACGACCGCGATGTCGTGCGCGAGGTGGTCGGCCTCTTCGAGGTACTGGGTGGTCAGCAGCAGCGTCGTGCCGCCGGAGACCAGACGCTTGATCACCTCCCACAGGAGTTGGCGGTTGCGTGGGTCGAGGCCGGTCGTCGGCTCGTCCATGAACATCACGGGCGGTGAGACCACCAGCGCCGCGGCCAGGTCGAGGCGGCGGCGCATGCCACCGGAGTAGGTCTTGGCGGTGCGGTCGGCGGCGTCCGCGAGGTCGAACTGCTCGAGCAGTTCGGCGGCCCGGACCTTGGCCGCGCCGGATTTCATCTGGTAGAGCTGACCGACCATCTGGAGGTTCTCGCGGCCGGTGAGGTATTCGTCGACCGCGGCGAACTGACCGGACAGGCCGATCGAGCGGCGTACCTCGTTGGGGTGTTTGAGCACGTCGAGGCCGGCGACGACGGCCCGGCCCCGGTCGGGGCGCAGGAGGGTGGTCAGGCAGCGGACCGTGGTGGTCTTGCCCGCGCCGTTCGGCCCGAGCAGGCCGAGGACGGTGCCCTCCGGGACGTCGAGGTCGACGCCGTCCAGAGCCTTTACGTCACCGAAGGTCTTGACCAGGCCTTCGGCGTAGATGGCGCCCGGCATATCAGTCTCCACGTCGTTGGGGATTCTTCGGAAAGGCTAGGTTTGTACTTTTCGTTCCGCCCGTCGCTCCGCACGACCGGGCAGGGAATGAGCGGCATGCGACACACCATAACGCGATGTATCGCGTCTCACAACAGACTTACTCGAATGAGTGACGAAGAGGGCTCTGACCTGCACCGATGACCGGAACCAATGCCCTGGACCGAGGGCGTCGGGAACGCTCAGTCGATGACGATGTAGCCGGACTCGCGCAGGGCCCGGCCGACCTCGGCGCAGTGCACCGGCCCCTTCGTCTCCAAGTGCAGCTCGACCTCCGCCTCGGTCAGCCCGAGCCGGGGATCGGTCCGCACATGGCCCACGTCCAGAACGTTAGCGTCGGCCACTGACAACACCCCGAGCAGCGTGGCGAGGGCGCCCGGCCGGTCCGTCAGCCGCAGCCGAACGGCCAGGTAGCGGCCCTGCGCCGCCATGCCGTGCCGCAGCACCCGCTCCATCAGCACCGGATCGACGTTGCCGCCGGACAGCACCGCGACGACCGGGCCGGCGAAGGATTCGGGCCGGCTCAGCAGCGCGGCCACCGGGCTCGCCCCGGCCGGCTCGACGACCAGCTTGGCCCGCTCCAGGCACAGCAGCAGCGCGGTGGACAACTCGTCCTCCGTCACCGTGCGCACCTCGTCCACCAGATCGCCGACGAGGGCGAACGGGACGTCGCCGGGCCGGCCGACCTTGATGCCGTCGGCCATCGTCGCCGGGTTGCGGATCGACACCGGCCGGCCGGCCGCCAACGAGGGCGGATACGCCGCGGCCCCCGCCGCCTGCACGCCGACGATCCGCACGTCCGGCCGCAGCGCCTTCACCGCGACGCCGATGCCCGCCGCCAGACCGCCGCCGCCGATCCCGACGACGATCGTGCGCACCTCCGGACACTGCTCCAGGATCTCCAGGCCGACCGTGCCCTGCCCCGCGATGACGTCGGGGTGGTCGAAGGGGTGGATGAACACCGCCCCCGTCGCGTCGGCGTACTCCTGCGCGGCGGCCAGCGTCTCGTCGACCACCTGACCGTGCAGGCGCACCTCGGCGCCGTACTCGCGGGTGGCGCTGATCTTGGGAAGCGGCGCGCCCTGTGGCATGAACACCGTGGAACGCACGCCCAGCAGCGACGACGCCAGCGCGACGCCCTGCGCGTGGTTGCCCGCGCTCGCCGCGACGACCCCGGCTGCCCGCTCCTCCGGCAGCAGCCCGGCGATCCGGACGTACGCGCCGCGCAGCTTGAACGATCCCGTCCGCTGGAGGTTCTCGCACTTGAAGTGCACGGGAGCCCCCACCAGCTGGGAGAGATGCCTGCTGCCCTCCATGGCGGTCATCCGCGCCACGCCCGAAAGCATCTTCTGGGCGCCACGCACATCGTCGAGGGTGACGGCACGCAAGGAGTCAGCCGTGCGGTAGCTCATGACACCAGCATCGCAGTTCACAGGCGGGAACGGCCGCTGTGACCAACCTCCGAGACCGGTTTCCGCAGCGCCGGTACGACCCGCCTTCCGGCCGCGTACTCTGTCCCCCATTCCAGCAGCCCCTTCATGAAGTGAGCCCCCGGCCATGCCCACAACACCTGAAATGTCGATGGACATGACGACCGTCGGTGACACCGGTCTTCTCGACACGCTGCAGCACGAGGTCGCGGTGTTCGCCCGCCGTGCCGAACAGACCCGGCTCGGCGGTGTCGGGCAGGTGCGCAACTCCATGGACCGCGCCGCGTACCTGCTGCTCAACCGCCTCGACAGGGAAGGCCCGATGGGCGTCAAGGCGCTCGCCGCGAGCATGGGCATCGACTCGTCCACGGTCACCCGGCAGGTGGCCCCGCTCGTCGACACCGGCCTGGTCAAGCGGACCTCGCACCCCGAGGACGGACGGGCCGTGGTGCTCCAGCTGTCCCCGCGCGGGCAGTCGCGTCTGGAGGAAGTGCGGTCCTCCCGGCGTCAGTTGATGGCCGAGCTCACGGAGGACTGGGCACCGGCGGAGCGCGAGGCGTTCTGCACGCTCCTCACGCGCTTCAACACCGCGCTGTCCTCCCGGATGGCCGCCCAGGGGCTGCCGGGCGCGGAGCCGTCGCCGTCCGCCTCCTGAGCGAGCGGCGCGATGCGCGCGACTGCCGACTGTCGAGCGAGGAGTGCGCGGCTCTTGACCGAAAGCCTGCCCCTGGCCTCATATGAGACCGAAGGACATGGCCGTCCAGGGGCCAGGGGTCCAGCGGTTCCGGGATCCAGGGGCTCAGGGGGAAGCCGTCGGGCGGGAGGCTCGGTGTGCGAGAGACACGTGCGGCCCAGGAAGCCCGCCGGGCCCGGGAGTTCGAGGCGTTCGTCGCCGGAGCGGGCGGACGGCTGCTGCACGCCGCCACACTGCTCACCGCCGAGGCCCCGGACGACAACCCGCGCGCGCGTCGCCTGCTGACCTTCGCCCTCGCGCACACGTACGCGTGCTGGGACCGGCTGCACGGCGAGGACCCGTACAACCGGGCCCGCGAACACCTGGCCACCCGTTTCCTGCACGGCGCCTGGCATCGGTACGGCGCGCTGCCCCTGGGCCGCATCCTCCGGCGCCCCGCCGCCGTCGGCGCGCTGGCCCGGCTCACTCCCCAGGAGCGCCTCGTCCTGGTCCTGAGGCTGTACGAGGGCGTCGCCGAGGAGCAGGTGGCGGCCCTGCTGGGCATCCCGAAGGACCGGGTCCGCACGGTCTGCGACCGCGCGACGGCGACGCTTCTGCACCCCCCGCGCGGACCGGCGCCCGCGGTGCGGCGGGCGAAGGCGGCGGCGTCGTGAACCGCGCCGAGCGGGATGCCGCCGTCCGGCAGATCATGGAGCGGACGCCACCGCACGTGCCGAGGGAGCTCCACGCGGACGTCGTACGCCGGGGCAGCCGCATGCTGCGCCGCCGGACGATCGCCCGGCGGCTGCTGTGGCTGCTGCTGCTCGCGGCGACCGTGGCGTTCGTGGTCTGGGCGGTGATCGCCCAGCCCTGGGTGGAGCCGCCGTCGGAGACGACTCCACCGCTCACCGACTGGTGACAACCGCCCTGGGGGCTGTCTGGCCGAGGGCCTGCTGCAGGTCTTCGAGGAGATCGTCGACGTTCTCGATGCCCACGGAGAGACGGACGAGATCGGCGGGCACCTCGAGGGCGGAACCGGCCACGGACGCGTGCGTCATGCGCCCCGGGTGCTCGATGAGGGACTCGACGCCGCCCAGGGACTCGCCCAGGGTGAACACCTTGGCGCGGTTGCAGACCTCGACGGCGGCCTCCTCGCCGCCGGTGACCCGGAAGGAGATCATGCCGCCGAACGCCCGCATCTGCTTGGCGGCGACCTCGTGACCGGGGTGCTCCGGCAGGCCCGGGTACAGCACGCTCGTCACGCGCGCGTGACGGGTCAGCATGTCGGCGACCTTGGTCGCGTTCTCGCTGTGCCGGTCCATGCGCACCGACAGCGTCTTCGTGCCGCGCAGCACCAGCCAGGAGTCGAAGGGCCCGGCGACCGCGCCCATCGCGTTCTGGTGGAACGCCAACTCCTCGCCCAGCTCCGCGTCGCCGGTGATCAGCGCGCCGCCGACGACGTCCGAGTGGCCGCCCATGTACTTGGTCAGGGAGTGCACGACGACGTCCGCGCCGAGCGCCAGCGGCTGCTGGAGATACGGCGTGGCGAAGGTGTTGTCGACGACGAGTCGGGCGCCCGCGTCACGGGCGACCTGGGCGACGGCGGCGATGTCGGTGATGCCGAGCAGCGGGTTGGAGGGGGTCTCCACCCATACGACCTTGGTCTGCGGGGTGACGGCGGCCCGTACGGCGGACGGATCGCCGGTGTCGGCGACCGACCACTCGACCCCCCACCGGGCGACGACCTTGGCGAAGAGCCGGAAGGTGCCGCCGTACGCGTCGTTGGGGATGACCACGTGGTCGCCGGGGCTGAGCAGCGTACGCAACAGGCAGTCCTCGGCCGCCAGTCCGGAAGCGAACGCGAGGCCTCGGCTGCCGCCTTCGAGGGCGGCGAGGTTCTCCTCCAGGGCGGTCCTGGTCGGGTTGGCGCTGCGGCTGTACTCGTAACCGCCGCGCAGGCCGCCGACGCCGTCCTGCTTGTAGGTCGAGACCTGGTAGATCGGCGGGACGACCGCGCCGGTGAGGGGATCGGCGGTGTTGCCCGCGTGGATCGCGAGGGTCTCGAAATGCTGACTGATGTGCCTGTCGCTCATGGGCACCGAGCGTAGTCCGCTCACGGCCCGGGCGCGGGGCGGGCGGGGCGGGCGCGGGGCGGGCGCTTTCCGCGGCCGCGGACGCAAGGTTTTCCACAGCTGCAGGCGGACGGTTGTCCACAGGTCCGGGGGTGGGTTCGCCAATTGTCGGCGCGGTCTGGTTCGCTTGTGGCATGGAGATTCTCTGGGTCCTGATGGCGCTGATCATGATCAGCTTCGTGGTGCTGTCGTTCGTGCGGCGCAGGCGCGGCCCGATCGGGCTGGTATCGGAGGATCACCCGGACGCCGCGAACCCGGCGACCTACGGATTCGTGCGCACGGAGGAGCTGGACATCCGCATGCCCGGCCCCGACCAGGACCTGCTGGACGTGCTGGACGTGGTGCAGCACACGCAGGACTACCGGGCCGCGCAGCAGCTGCTCGTCGGCACCGGCACGCAGGGCGAGCTGCGCTGGCAGCGCGTGCAGGCCTTCGCGGGCGCGGCGGCGCTGGAGCTGCAACGGCGGCCGGGCGGGGTCGGCGAGACGCCGGGCGGGCAGTGGCTGCGGGTGTGGCGGACCGAGGCGCCGAAGGACGCGGGCGGCGCGGCGGTGCACGCCGAGTTCCTGGTGCAGCAGGCGTGGCGGACGTCGACGCGGGGCACGGACGACTTCCGGATCATCATGGAGGAGGCGAAGGACGCCTGCGGTCAGGCGGCGCTGCTCTCCCCCGGCGACCCGATCCCGTACATCGTCGAGCTGTCCGTGGCCCGTGGCCTGAACTACTCGCAGGCCGAGTTCGAGCAGCTCTGGCTGAAGATCCTGGACCGCGCGCCGGCGCACATGGGGGCGCATCTGGCGGCCCTGCACTACTGGTGCGAGAAGTGGCACGGTTCGCGGGAGCTGGCGAACGCGTTCGCGGAGGCGGCAGCGGCCAGAGCCCCTCAGGGCTCCCTGCTCGCGGCCATGCCGCTGTTCGCGGTCTTCGAGCACCTGCCCGAGGTGAACCTGGTCGCCGGCTTCTACCAGAGCGAGGTCGTGACGAAGGCGATGCACGGCGCGCTGTTCGCGGTGCACTCGGCCCGGCCCGACGACCAGATGCTGGCGCACGTCCGGCACCTGCTGATCTTCTTCCTGGTGCGCGCCGAGCGCTGGTCGGAGGCGATGAACCAGCTCATACACGTGGACGGCCACGTCGGCGCCCTTCCCTGGACGCTCTCCCCCGACCCGGCGGGCGAGTTCGCGGTCTACCGCGCGTTGGCGGTGGCGGGCTACGAGGCGAACGGCGGCAGCCCGGCGACGCTGCCGCACTGAGACGGAGCCGGGACGGAGGCTGGTGGGGGGCCGACGCGGGCCGACGAAGCGCAAGCGCTGCCGGCCCCCGCCCTCCTACTCCCCCCAGACACACACTCCGATTCCGGGGACACACACTCCGTCGCCGGGGACACACACTCCGTCGCCGGGCAGGTCAGCCCTCCGCGCGGACGGGCAGCCGCCATCCCGGGCGCGGGAAGTGGCAGGTGTAGCCGTCGGGGTAGCGCTGAAGGTAGTCCTGGTGCTCGGGCTCGGCCTCCCAGAACGGGCCGACCGGCTCCACCTCGGTGACGACCTTGCCGGGCCACAGTCCGGAGGCGTCCACGTCGGCGATCGTGTCCTCGGCGATCCGCTTCTGCTCGTCGTCCACGTAGTAGATCGCCGAGCGGTAGCTGAGGCCGATGTCGTTGCCCTGGCGGTTCTTGGTGCTCGGGTCGTGGATCTGGAAGAAGAACTCCAGGAGCGGGCGGAAGTCGGTCTTCGCCGGATCGAAAAGGATCTCGATGGCCTCCGCGTGCGTGCCGTGGTTACGGTACGTCGCGTTCGGCACGTCACCCCCCGTGTATCCGACCCGGGTCGCCGTCACGCCCGGGAGTCGGCGGATCAGCTCCTCCATCCCCCAGAAGCATCCACCAGCCAGCACGGCCCTCTGCGTCTGCGCCGCCATTACGGCCCCTCCAATGTCTGTCGGCTCGCTAACCGGGCTGCTCGGCTCGCACACCACCGGCATCCCAGGCCCACTGACCTCAACACACGAGGCCGCCGAGCGATTCCGTACCCGCCCACGCACCCTGCGGACGGCCGCCGAACGCGTCGAAAATCAGTGGCTCCTCGAACCGGCCGACCCCACGCTGTACGCCATGGAAGAACCGCAACGCGGGATCCGTGCGCTCTACGCCGAATCCACGATCACCGTCTACCAGGCGTACACCCCTCAGATCGGCCGCCCCGCCGCCCGCGAGGGCCGCTTCCCCGACGCGTGGAAGCGGGACCGGATGACTTGGATCAAGCCCAGCTTCCTGTGGATGATGTACCGCTGCGGCTGGGGCACGAAGCCGGGGCAGGAGACCGTCCTCGCTGTCGAGATCGGCCGGGTCGGCTTCGAGTGGGCGCTGGACCACGCGTGTCTGTCGAGTTACGTCCGCGGGGTGCACCCCGACCGAGCCACCTGGCAGCGCCAGTTGAAGTACGCGCCCACCCGCGTGCAGTGGGACCCCGAGCGAGATCTTCGCCTACAGCCCCTGCCGTACCGCTCCCTGCAACTCGGCCTCTCCGGCGAGGCTGTACGGCGTTACGCGGACGAGTGGACGGTCTCCATCCGCGACGTGACCCCGCTCGCCCACGAGATCCACGCCCTCGTCGGCACCGGCGACCTGGACTCCGCCGCCCGACTGCTGCCCCAGGAACGCCCCTACCCCGTGGGATACGAGCTTCCTGCCCACCTGCGCGGATGACGGGCTGCTCGATCCGACAGCCTGAGTGAACGCCGCGCCAGGTCGGGACAGGCGTCGGCTCACCAGTCGTGCATGGTCCCGTCCCTCAGCCTGTTGACCGGCAAGTACGCCGGCTCGTACGGGAAGCGGCGCGCCGCCTCGGTGTCGAGTTCGACTCCCAGTCCCGGGGTGTCGGACGGATGCAGCAGCCCGTCCTCGAACCGGAACGAGGTGCGGAAGACCTCCAGCGTCCGCTCGGAGTGCTGCATGTACTCCTGGATGCCGAAGTTGTGGATGGCCAGGTCCAGGTGGAGCGCCGCGGCCATGCCCACCGGGGAGATGTCGGTCGGGCCGTGCATCCCCGACTTGACGCCGTAGACGTCTGCGAGATCGAGCAGCTTCTTCATGGCGGTGACACCACCGGTGTGGGTGACGGCGGATCGCACGTAGTCGATCAGCCGCTCGCTCAGCAACGTGGTGTAGTCGTACACCGAGTTGAAGACCTCACCGATCGCCAACGGTGTCGTCGTGTGCTGCCGGATCAGGCGCAGGGCCGCCTGATCCTCCGCAGGCGTGGCATCCTCCAGCCAGAACAGGTCGTACGGTTCCAGTGCCTTGCCCAGCTGAGCGGCCTGGATCGGCGTCATCCGGTGGTGCCCGTCGTGCAGCAACGGCAGTTCGGGACCGAACTCCGCCCGGACGGCCTCGAAGACGGACGGCATGTGCCGCAGGTACGCGCGAGTGTCCCAGGTCTCCACCGTCGGGCGGAGCCGCCCGCCGACGGTGGCGCGGCGCGCGGGCTCGTAGTCGTAGCGCTCTGCGCCCTCCGCGCCGGAGGCAGCCACCCCGTACACCGAGTCCAGGCCGGGGATGCCGCTCTGAACGCGGATGGCTCGGTAGCCCAGCTCAAGATGCTTACGGACGGAGTCGAGCAGTTCGGGCACATCGCGGCCCGAGGCGTGCCCGTAGGCCATGGCTCCGCTGCGGGACGCACCGCCGAGGAGCTGGTAGAGGGGCATCCCGGCGCTCTTGGCCTTGATGTCCCACAGCGCTGTGTCGACCGCCGCGACGGCCGCCATGGTCACGGGGCCGCGCCGCCAGTAGGCGCCCCGGTAGAGGTACTGCCAGGTGTCCTCGATGCGCGAGGCGTCGCCGCCGAGGATCAGCGGGACGAGATGGTCGTCCAGATACGACTGCACGGCCAGTTCCCGGCCGTTCAGCGTGGCGTCGCCGAGGCCGGTGACGCCGTCCTCGGTGGTGAGGCGCAGGGTGACGAAGTTCCGTCCCGGGCTGGTGACGATCACCTCGGCAGACTCAATCCGCATGACGAGGTCCCTCTCTTCGGTCGGGTCGATCGGGCGGGTCGATCAGGCGGGTCGATCAGGCGGGTCGATCAGGCGGGTCGATCAGGCGGGTCTTCGGCCATGGAGCCGTGCGGCGTCAGGGTGCGGTGAGCCCGTGGCCGGGGCTCGGTCCGTACGCGGCCGGCGGGACTCAGGCACGGGCCGCCCGACTCGGACGCGGTCCGTGTTCGGGCGGAGCTGTTCAGCGCCCCCGCGCGCGCCGGGCCAGCTCGGTCTGGACCTCGGCGACGATGCGTTCGACGGGCAGGGTCGCGTCGACCGTCATGCCGACCTCGTCGTCCTGCAATGGTTCGAGGTCCTCGAACTGTGAGGGCACCAGGGAGGCCGGCATGTAGTGCGACCGTCTGCCGGCCACGCGGGCGGTGGCCTCGTCCTGGCCGAGTTCCAGGTACACGAAGAACGCGTCAGGGCGGGCCACACGCAGCATCTCGCGGTAGATACGTCTGAGGGCCGAGCAGGTGATCACCAGCCCCTCCTCCGAGCCCGCCGCCCGCATGCGGCCCGCGAGGGCGGCCAGCCACGGACTGCGGCTCCGGTCGTCGAGACGCTCTCCGCGCTCCATCGACTCCCGGTTGCGCCTGCTGTGGAAGCGGTCCCCCTCCTCGAAGGGCGCTCTGAGCGACTCCGCCAAGTACTGGCCCACGGTGGTCTTGCCGCACCCGGTCACCCCCATAACGACGACGGGAGCGCGCCGAGCACGGACCAACGCGGCCATGGCGTCCCGGAAACCGTCTCGATGGGCGGTCGGCAGGCCGTTCGCATTGAACTCGTCCAGCCCCGCCCGAAGATGGTCGAGCACCGCGGGATCCTGCAGTCGCCCGCCCCTGATCTCGGCGAGGATGGCCTCCGCGAAGGCCTCCGAGGCCGTCGCCAGTCCCTGGTCGACGGCGTAGGCCAGCCCCATGTGCAGCCACATGGCGATCGGCTCCGGCCGGGTGGGATAGCTCTGCACGGTGTCGGCGCCGACAGCGGCGCGCGCCGACGTGACCGTCACATCCTGGTGACCGCCCGCCCAGTCCCGGTCGATCCGGTGGTTCAACGCCATGACGACCGGGTGGGACAGACGCAGGAACAGCTCGTTGCGCGAGCCGGCCAACAGGGTGCGGTGGAAAGCGGCGTCGACGTCCCGGAAGCGCTGCCGGATCGCGGCTCCTTCCCGCGGCTGTGCAAAGTCCGGTTCCTCGCTGAGGGCGAGCAAGGTGCGGGCTTGGCTGGTCAGGTCGTGGCAGACCTCCGCGGACCTGCTCAGCGCCGCGAGCCTGGCCGCCCGGGGCTCGATCACCTCCCGCAGCTCGGTGAGCGACCGCATCTGGCTGTCGGGGGCCACCTCCAGACGCCACGCGATCACGTCGGGGTCCAGCAGGTCCCACCGTTCCAGCGCCTGAACGGTGGCTCCGATCCGCGGCTGCAGATTGATCAGGCCCTTCTGATGCAGCGTCTGCAGTGCCTCGCGCGCCATGGGCCGGGTGATCCCGAACTCGTGCATGACGGCGTCCACGGTCAGGTGCTGATCGCGCGGCTTGCCGCCTTCCACGATCTGGCAGCCCAGTAGTTCCACCACCTTGGCGGTGGAACCCCGTAAGGCGTCCTCGGAATCCACGCGGGGGTCTAATTCAGGACCAGTCATGGCGGGAATGCTAGGTCACAACGCTGTTCTGGTCAGCCGTCCGGTCAACGCGTGAAGAAGCGCAGAGAGCCCTACGGGCGCACGCCGGAGCGCGCGTCTGGCCACGATCGCCCTCTTGTGCCCCTTCGCGCAGCGATGACACATCAGAAGCCTTCTCTGATACCGCTCATCTGGCTACGGTGGTCACTCATTCGAGAGGTTCCTGACGCAGCTGCAGGAGTGCCGTATGCCCGAACCGACCTCGCCCACGCCACCACCACCACTGCCACCGCCACCACCGCCGGAGCGGCTGTCCTTGCGCTGGGCTCTCATTCTCTTAGCCGCGGTGGTGGCAGGACTGCTGGCAGGGCTGCTGACCTACGCCCAGTCGGGCAGCTGGCCCGGATCGCTCATGGCCGCACTCGGCGCGAGCGGCGCGGCACTCGTGGGCCTTCCGCTGCTGCTCTGAGGTGCGACGAAGCCGCCCGGATCCTCCTGCCCCGCCGTCCGGCTTCTGCCCCTCTCACAACTCATCGGCCAGGTCACGCCGTGCCACGGACACCGGGCGTCCCGAACGGCCACGCGCCCGGGGGCGAGCCCTTCGGGGGTCCGGCCAAACGTCGACCGACGCCACGCCGCGACGGCATGCATCGGCTGCTGTAGTGGCCCCCGCTTTCCGCGATCGGCTACCGGCAACCGGCAACCGGCGTGCGTCGGTTGGATGGGGTGGTGGTCATGGTCGGGGACGCTTCGTCGAGGGCTTGCGGAACTGTTCGATCATCGCTGCGTAGCCGTGGGCACCGTGCCCGTCGGCTACGGCCCGGTCGGTCAAGGCCTTGACGAACCGCGGAAGTTCGGCGTTGACACCGAGCAGCTCGCTTTCGCGGACGAGGTGGTCCATCGCGGCCAGGTGCGTGTCGATGGTGGAGTCGAGGGCCGGGTACGCGGCGTCGTCGATCTGCTGCGCATAGCCGGGCAGCCACTCGGCCACGGTTCCCATCGCACTGTTCGCGACCGGGGCGAAGGCCGCGGCGCTCACCCCCGCCGCGCCGAGCAGAGCGACTCCCTGCAGGAAGCCGTTCAGCATGCCCCACATCAGGCCCAGCACAGCCGCCTCGTGCAGGGACGACAGGCCATGGTCGCCGCCGAGGCGGGTAGTTCCCGCGCCGAGACTCGACAGGGCCGACTCGTGCAGGTCGAAGACCGGCTGCGGCCCGCTGTAGAGGATGGCGGCGTCCGCCGTGCCGATGGCTTGAGGGGCGGCCATGATCGCGCCGTCGAGATACGCGCTGCCACGCCGGGCCGCCCACTCGGCGGTCGCACGGGCCTGCGCCGACGTGCCCGAGGTCAGGTTGACCAGCACCCGGCCCTCGAGGACCTCGTCCAGCGGATCGAGGAGCTCGTACACGGCGTCGTAGTCCGTGACACAGACGACCACGAGCGGGCTTGCCGCGACGGCGTCGCCGGGCGAGTCGGCGAGCTTCGCGCCCTGGGCGACGAGTTGTTCCGCTTTCGCTGCCGTCCGGTTCCACACGGTCGTGGGGTACCCGTCACGCAGGAACGCTCCGGCCAGCGCCCGGCCCATCAGGCCCAGGCCGATGACCGTCACAGGGGTGCGGTCGTCGTCGTGATCCTGCATCTTGTGCTCCCTCGAGGCTCGGTTCGGGGTCATGGCAGAATCGTCGACGTTCACACCGGTATGAAGGTCAAGGGGGAGTGACCGTGCTGATCGGGGAGCTGAGTCGGCGGACCGGGGTCCGTACGCATCAACTGCGGTACTACGAGGCGCAGGGCTTGCTCGAGTCCGGTCGCGGCGCCAACGGCTACCGCGAGTACGGCGACGACGCGGTTCTGACCGTGGCTCAGATCAGGAAGCTGCTCGAAGCCGGACTGTCCACCGAGGAGATCGGGTTTCTGCAGCCCTGCGTCACCGGCACGGCCCCTGACCTCGAGCCCTGCCCCGAGCTCCTGGACACGCTGCGAGCGCGGCTGAAGGGGCTGGGCGAACAGATCGACACGCTCACCCGCTCGCGCCAGACACTCCACGACTACATCGACGCCGCCGAACGCACGGCACCGCGCTCTCGGTGAGGCAGCGGCACTGCTCCTGCCCTTGCGGAATAGGGCTCATCGGGTGGTGGGGGCCTGGATGGCGAGGACTCGATCGCGCAGTACGGGGAGTTCGGTGCGGATGCGGGTGACTTCGGCCATGTCGAGATCCACCGTAACCGTCTCCTCCGTGGTGCCGGCCGCGCCCAGGACCGTCCCCCAGGGGTCGATGATCATGCTGTGGCCGGCCTGCCTCATGCCTCCATGGGCACCCGCCGCGCAACAGGCCAGGAGGAAGACCTGTTCCTCCAGGGCCCTCGTGCGCGTGAGGAGCTGCCAGTGGCTGAGGCGGGCCGCGGGCCATGCGGCGGGGACCACGATCAGTTCGGCGCCCGCGTCGAGCAGGCCCCTGAAGAGTTCGGGGAAGCGGAGGTCGTAACAGATGGCGAGGCCGACGACACCGAAGTCGGCGGGGACGGTGACGATGCCGTCTCCGCCGCCCATCAGGGTCGCCTCGCCGGTGTCGAAGCCGTATCGGTGGATCTTGCGATAGCGCCCGTGCAGGTCGCCGGCCCGGTCGAAGAGCAGCGCGGTGTTGTAGAGCGTCCCGTCCGCGTCCCGCTCGACGATCGATCCGGCGTGGAGCCACACCCCGGCCTGACGGGCGGCTGCGGACATGGCCTCGGCGGTGGCCCCGTCGACCCCTTCGGCATCGGGCCCCCAGCGGTCGTACGACCACGCGCCGGCCGTCCACAGCTCCGGCAGGACCACGAGATCGTCGCCCGTCCGGCCACGGACCAGCGAGGCTGCCCTGTGGCGGCGCTCCTCGGCGGTCTCCGACGAGTCCACGGACAGCTGTATCAGCGAGGCACGCATGGCTGTCACCTTCGCGATGATTTCCGATGTTTTCCGACTGTTTCCGCGCGGTCTCCTTCGAGCGTAGGCAGCAACATGCGCATCCCGCGCCCCAGATACACCAGCCGCCCACCACGGCCCGCCCGTACCAGCCCGCCCTACCAGCCCGCCCTACCAGCCCGCCCGTACCAACCTGCCCGTACCAACCTGCCCGTACCAACCTGCCCCGGATGATCAAGCGGCTACCGGGCCGACCACGTCCTGCGGCCGGGAAGTCTGCCCTGGGTCACGGCGAGGGACGCTCCGGTCAGGAGGATCGCCGCGCCTGTTCCCTGTAGCCGGCCGAGGGACTCGCCGAGGAAGAGCGTGGCGCACAGGGTGTTGACCACGGGGACGGTGAACATCATCAGGGAGGCGTTCGCGGGGCCCACCGCGCCGATGCCCCGGTGGTAGAGCAGGTTGGCTATGGCCGTCGGGCCTATCGCGAGGTACGCGGTGTTCAGCCAGACTCCCGACGACAACGCGCTCCAGTCGACCTCCGTCATGTCCGGCGCGGCGAGCAGTGCCAGCAGTACGGCGCCCGCGCACGTCGCGTAGGCGGTGGCGCGCAGGGGTTCGATGCCGGCCAGGACCCGGGGTCCCAGCACCGTGTAGCCGGCCCAGCAGACGGCGCTGATCAAGAACAGCGCGTCACCCCACAGCCGGGACGAGTCTCCTTCGGTGCCGGCGTCGGCCCCGATGAAGAAGACCACTGCTCCGGTGAGGCCCAGGGCGAGGCCGGTCAGCCGCGCGGGCCCGGCCCGCTCTTTGCCGGTCAGGAGCAGGAAAGCACTGGTCAGGACCGGGCTCATGACCGGGATGAGGATGCCCGCGTCGAGCGAGGGGGCCTTCGACAGGCCCCAGAAGAAGAAGCCGTTGTAGGCGAAGACGCCCAGCACTCCGGCCGCCGCCCGCCACCCGTCACGGGCCGGTGCCCGGGCTGCGGCCGCACGGTCGCCCAGCAGCCGGACGGCGACCAGCAGGGCCAACGCGCCGCCGCCGAACCGCAGCAAGGCTCCCACGGTGTGCGGCACATGCTCCACGACAGCCTTGGAGCTCGAGAAGGCGCTGCCCCAGAGCACCATCGTCGTCGACCGTTGCAGGTACGGGTTGCCGAGCCTCGTCGGCCGCCGGGTCCCGGTCTTCGCGTCCGTGTCCCGATTCAACGGGCCCCGTCCCCAGCTGACTTGAACGCTCTGCGCGCGCGACAATGCGCCCATGGGGACGAGGCAAGGGAGCGGCGACGGCTGGGCTCGGTACTGGCGGGACGGGAGCCGTCCGCTGGAGGCGATGCACGCGCACTTCTTCGAGCACCTGTACCCCTTGCACAGCCACGACACCTACTCGTTCGGCATCACCGATGTCGGCGCCCAGACCTTCCGCTGCCGAGGGGCGGCCCACACCAGTGGCGCGGGCATGGTCATGGCCTTCAACCCCGACGAGGTGCACGACGGGCGGGCGGCGGCGGACCTCGGCTACCAGTACCGCATCGTGCACATCGGGCCGTCGATCGTCCGCGACACGCTCGCCGACGCCGGTGGTGCCGGTGGTGCCGGTGGTGTCGGTGGCGTCGGCGACGGGCGCGGGAGCCGCGGCGGCGGCATGCCGCTGTTCGTACGGCCCGTCCTGGACGACCCCACCCTGACCGTCGCCCTGACCCGGCTGCACGCCGCACTGGTCGACCGCTCGCGCCGGACGACCCGGCTGACGCGGTTGAGGCAGGAAGAACTCCTGGTCGACGCCGTCCTCGCGATGGCCGAACGCGGTGCCACCCGGGCTCCGCGGGTACGGACGCTCGCGGGCCGCGCCCAGCGTCAGGCCGCCGGCCGGGCGCGTGCGCTGCTGAACGACGCGTTCCTCGAGCCGCTCTCCGCGAATGATCTGGCCGCGGCGGCCGGGTGCAGCCGCTTCGCCCTGTACCGCGCCTTCCGCGAGGCCTACGGCGTGCCGCCCAGCGACTATCAGCGTCTGCTCCGGCTGCGCCACGCACGCCGTCTGCTGACCGGCGGGCCGGCGCCGGCGGTCGCGGCGGTCGCGGCGGTCGCGGCCGGATTCTCCGATCAGGCGCATTTGCACCGCTGGTTCAAGCGGGTCTACGGCATCACCCCGGGAACCTTCCTGCGGGCCGTGGGGTGATGCCGTCGGGTGCCGCCATCGAGTGCCATCGAGTGCCATCGGGTGCCATCGGGTGCCGCCGTCTGGTGCCGCCGTCGCGCGGCGACAAATTCGGTTGCCGTGGGCGGCCCGCCGGAGGCTAGATGGCAGACATGGCTGACATCGCTCACACGACCGGCATTCAGGGCTCGTACGACGATCTCTTCACCGCGGTGCCCACCGCGCTCGCCGCGCTGCTGGACGGCGGGGACGCCGGCGGCTCGGTGGCCGTCTTCGTGGACGGCGAGCCGGTGGTGGACGTCTGGGGCGGATTCGCCGACGCGGAACGCACGGTTCCGTGGCAGCGGGACACGATCGTCAACGTCTTCTCCGTCACCAAGACGATGACGGCCCTGTGCGCGCTGGTGCTGGCCGACCGTGGGCAGCTCGATCCGGACGCGCCGGTGGCCCGGTACTGGCCGGAGTTCGCCGCTGCGGGCAAGGAGGGGGTGCTGGTACGGCACCTGCTCTCGCACACCGCGGGCCTGCCCGACTGGGAAGGACCGGTGGCGGAGGTCTACGACTGGCCGGCCGCGACGGCACGACTGGCCGCGACGGCGCCGCAGTGGGAGCCGGGCACCGCGGTCGGGTACCACTCGCTCACCCAGGGGTTCCTCGTGGGCGAGGTCGTCCGCCGGATCACCGGCCGGAGTCCCGGCGAGTTCTTCGCGGACGAGATCGCCGGACCGCTGGGCGCGGACTTCCGGATGGGGCTGCCGGCCGAGCACGACCACCGGGTCGCGCCGACGATCCCGCCGCCGTCCCAGGACGAGGACTACGCCGCGAGCGCGCCCGGCGCCGCCGCGGCCCCGACCGCCGGGACCGTGCTGCGGGTCCGCGACGGCAACAGCGTGGCCTGGCGCCGGGCGCAGATCCCCGCGGCGAGCGGATTCGGCAATGCCCGCTCGGTCGCCCTGGTCCAGTCGGTGATGGCCTGCGGCGGCTCGCTGCGCGGGGTGCGGCTGCTGTCGCAGGCGGGCTGTGACCGCGCGTGGGAGGAGCAGTTCAGCGGCGAGGACCGCGTCCTGGGCATGCCGGTCAGCTGGGGCCTGGGCTATGGGCGCTTCGGCGGCACCTACGGGTGGGGCGGCTGGGGCGGCTCACTGGTCGTGATCGAACCCGAGACGCGGATGACGGTCGCGTACGTGACGAACCAGATGCGCGAGCCCGCTGACGACCAGCGGGGCATGGAGATCGTGATGGCCGCGTACGACGGCCTCACGGGTCTACGGGCGGACAGCTGAGGGCGCCTTCCGGGGGTCGGGCCCCAACCGCCCGACCCCCCTCATCACCGCATCCCGACACCGGTTAAGGTAAGGCTGGCCTTACTGAATGACCGGAAGCAGTGGTTGTGCGTACGTTGAAGTGGAAAGTCTCCGTGGTCCCCCTGGCCTCCGTGGTCTCCGTCGTTGCCGTCGGAGGGCTGCTCGTCGGCTGTTCGTCCACCTCTGACAACGATGCCAACTCATCGTCCTCGGCCTCCTCCGGCGCGAAGAGCGACGGCCGGCAGAATCTCGTCGCCGGGGCCTCCGAAGGGCCCTCCGCCGCTCCGAGCGTCCTCGCCGACGGCATGGGCGCGGACACCGACGCGGACGGCACGTTCCCGCGCACGGTCAAGCACTTCCAGGGCAGCACCACCGTCAAGACGGAGCCGAAGAAGATCGCCGTGCTCAGCACGGGACAGCTCGACGACCTGCTCAGCCTCGGTGTCGTCCCGGCCGCCTCGACCCGCGCCGACAACGCCGGTCTCGTCCCGGACTATCTGACGGACGCGTTCCCGCAGGTCAAGGCGAAGCTCGCGGCGATGACCGACGTGGGCACCCGGCAGGCGCCCAACCTGGAGTCGCTGGCAGCCGCGAAGCCGGACCTGATCCTGGTCAACGACTCCCTCGGCGACCTCTACCCCAAGCTGTCGAAGATCGCGCCGACCGTCGTCACGGCCGGGCAGGGCATCAACTGGAAGCGGGACCTGCTGCTCGTCGGCGAGGCGATCGGCAAGGGGCAGGCCGCGCAGCGGCTGCTCGACGGGATCGTCGGCGACGCGCGGACGAAGGGCGACGCGGTCGCGGGCGACCCGACCGTCTCCATGGTGCGGTTCACCCCGGACCGCACCCGCATGTTCGGCGTGTCGTCCTTCACCGGGTCGATCGCCGTGGACATGGGGCTGTCGCGGCCCGAGTCGCAGCAGTTCAACGCCATTTCGCAGGACATCAGCGCCGAGAAGATCGACACCGCGGACGGTGACTGGATCTTCTACTCGGTCCAGGGCGACGCGAGCAGGACGGACGCCGCGAGCGTGGTGGCCGGGCCGCTGTGGAAGGGAATGGGCGCGGTGAAGTCCGGGCAGGCCGTCAAGGTCGACGACGACCCCTGGTACCTCAACGCGGGCCCGACGGCGGCGCGACTCGTCGTCACCGAGCTCGCCGACCGCCTCGGCGAGTAGCCGTCCCGTGAAACACCTCGCCTGGCCGGCGGCCGCCTTGTTGGTGGCCGTCGCGGCCGTGCTCAGCCTCGCCGTCGGCTCCCGGGCCGTGCCGCCGGCCGCCGTGCTCGACGCCCTGCTGGACGGCGGGAGCTCACCGGACGCCCTCGTCGTGCGGTCGCTGCGGCTGCCGCGGACCGAGATCGGGCTGACGGCGGGGGCCGCGCTCGGCGTCGCCGGGGCGGCTCTCCAGGCGGTCACCCGCAATCCGCTCGCCGACCCAGGCATCCTCGGCCTCAGCCAGGGCGCCGCGGCGGGGGTCGTCCTCGCCATCTCCCTCGGCCTCTCCAACGGCTTCTCCGGGTATGTCCGGTACGCCTTCGTCGGCGCCGTCGCCGCCGCGTGTCTGGTGTACGGGATCGCCGTCCGGGGCCGGGGCGGGGCCTCGCCGGTGAAGCTGGCGCTGGCCGGGACCGCTCTGTCGGCGATGACCGCGGGCGCCACGACCGTCGTCCTGACGTCGAGTTCGGCGACCCTCGACCAGTTCCGGTTCTGGCAGGTGGGCGCGTTGAGCGGACGGGACGCCGACACCGTCGTCCACATGCTGCCGTTCCTGGGGGCGGGCGCGCTGCTGGTGCTGGCGTGCGCGCGGGGGCTGGACGCGCTGGCCCTCGGTGACGAGACGGCCCGTGCGCTGGGGCACCGGGTGCATGCGGTGCGGGTGTGCGCCGCGCTCGGGGCGACCCTGCTGACCGCGTCCGCGGTGGCCGCCGCGGGGCCGATCGCCTTCGTGGGCCTGGCGGTGCCGCATCTCGCCCGCCGGGTCACGCGGAGCGCCGCGCATCGGCTGGTGCTGCCGCTGTCCGCACTGCTGGGCGCCGCGCTGCTGCTGCTCGCGGATGTGGCGGGGCGGGTGGTCCGCGCTCCCGCCGAGGTACCGGCCGGAGTGATGACGGCTCTGGTGGGGGTGCCGGTGCTGGTGGTGCTGGTGCGGCGAAAGGCGACGGCCTCGTGATGGTCCCGGCAGAGCGGGCGCGCCCCGAGAACCTGACGGTCGCGCGCCCTGAGCGGCTCACGGTCGCACGTCCCAAGGACGTCACCGTCCTGCGCCCCCACCCCAGGATCTCGGTTCTCCTGCACCGCCGTGCCGCCTACGTCGCCACCGCGCTCCTTCTCCTCCTCGCGTGCGTCATGCTCGCGTCCGCCTGCTTCGGGCAGACCTATGTCCCGCCGGACGAGGTCTTGCGCACCCTGCGCGGCGAAGCCGGCCCCTACGACCTGATCGTGGGCGAGCTCCGGGTCCCCCGGATCGCCCTCGGCGCTCTCGTCGGCGCCGCCCTCGGGTTGTCCGGGGCGCTCGTGCAGACGGTCACCCGCAACCCGCTGGCCAGTCCGGACGTGATCGGTGTGGGCCACGGCGCCGCCGCCGCGACCGTCCTCGCCCTCGCCACGGGGGCCGTCGCCTCGCCGGGCGCGATGCCGGCCGTGTCCGTCGTGGGCGGTCTCGCGGCCGCGGCCCTCGTCTACGCCCTCGCCTGGCGCCGCGGGATGCAGCCGAGCCGCTTCGTGCTCACCGGCGTCGGCATCGGCGTCGCCCTCTCCGCGATCGTCCAGCTCTACCTCGCCGACAGCGAGCTGGAGGCGGCCGAGCAGGTCGAGCTGTGGCTCACCGGCAGTCTCAACGGCCGCGGCTGGGAGCAGGCGGGGCCGCTGACCGCCGTCCTGCTGCTCTCGCTGCCCGCGCTGGTGTGGGCGAGCCGGGCGGTCCGGCCGCTCGGCCTCGACACGGACACCGCGGCCGCGCTCGGCGTTGCGGTGGACCGGGTGCGGCTCGGTCTGACGGTCCTCGGCGTCGTCCTCGCGGCGACCGCCACGGGCGCGGCGGGCCCGATCGGCTTCGTCGCGCTCACCGCGCCGCAACTGGCCCGCCGTCTCACCCGTACGCCCCAACTCCCGTTGGTGACGAGCGCGTTGACGGGCGCGGTCGTCCTGGTCGGCGCGGACCTGGCCGCCCGCCTGCTGCTGCCGCCGTTGGAGATCCCGGTCGGCGCGCTGACCGCGCTGGTCGGCGGGCCGTATCTGCTGTGGCTGCTGGGACGGGAACCACGGGGTGCCCGACGGCCCTCTTGAGGGGCATGAGTACCGACACGCTCACGGACCTCAGCACCGGCGCGACCGCCGTCTCCCCCGCCTCCGGCCCCGGCACGAGGAGCGAGGGGTGGGGGATCGCGTACGCGTCCGTCGCGCTGCTCGTCCTCGGGGTGTTCGCGGCGTACGGGTTCGGCGCGGCCGAGAACGCGCGCGTCGACGCCGAGTCGGCCGCCTGCCACGTCGTGGCGAGCACCTGGCCGATGTACGCGACCGCGTACCTCGGACTGCTGGCCACCCTCGCCGCCGCGGCGCTGGCCGGGCGGCGGCTCCTGCAGCCGCTGCGCCCGCGCGGACCGGTGCAGATGGCGGGGATGGCGCTGCCGGCGGCGCTGCTGCTGCTCGTCCTCCAGGGCGTGATCATGTGGACGCTGTACCAGTCGGCGGGCGGGCCGGTCGACTGCCTGGGCTGAGCCCTGGTGGCGCCTCGCGACGGGGCGGGGCCCCCGGCGCATACGCCGAGGGCCCCGCCGATTCCAGGCGGTGGTGGTCAGATCGTCGACGTGTCGATCACGAACCGGTAGCGGACGTCGCTGACGAGCACCCGCTCGTACGCGTCGTTGATCTGGTCGGCGTCGATCAGCTCGATCTCCGCGCCGATGCTGTGCTCCGCACAGAAGTCCAGCATCTCCTGGGTCTCCTGGATGCCGCCGATGCCGGAGCCGGCGAGGGTCTTGCGGCCGCCGATCACCGAGAAGAGGTTGAGCGCGACGGGCTCCTCGGGCGCGCCGACGTTCACGAACGCGCCGTCCGTCTTCAGCAGCGACAGGTAGGCGTCCAGGTTCAGCGGGGCCGAGACGGTCGAGAGGATGAGGTCGAAGGCGCCGCGCAGCTCCTTGAAGGTGTTCTCGTCGCTGGTGGCGTAGTAGTGGGCGGCGCCCAGCTTCAGGCCGTCGTCCTTCTTGCGCAGCGACTGGGACAGGACGGTCACCTCGGCGCCGAGCGCGTGCGCGATCTTGACGCCCATGTGGCCGAGGCCGCCCATGCCGAGGACGGCGACCTTCTTGCCGGGGCCGGCGTTCCAGTGCCGGAGCGGGGAGTACGTGGTGATGCCGGCGCAGAGCAGGGGCGCGGCCTCGTCGAGCTTCAGGGTGTCGGGGATGCGGACGACGTAGTTCTCGTCGACGACGATCTTCCGCGAGTAGCCGCCGTAGGTGGGCTCGCCGTCCTTGCCGACGGCGTTGTACGTGCCCACGTTGCCGCCGGAGCAGTACTGCTCGAGACCGGCCTTGCAGTTGTCGCACTCACGGCAGGAGTCGACCAGGCAGCCGACGCCCACCCGGTCGCCGACGGCGTACTTGGTCACCCCGGGGCCGACCTCGGAGACGATGCCCGCGATCTCGTGACCGGGGACCATCGGGAAGATCGCCTCGCCCCAGCCCTCCCGGGCCTGGTGGATGTCGGAGTGGCAGATGCCGGCGAACTCGATGTCGATCAGGACGTCGAACTCGCGCACCGCGCGGCGCTCGATCGTCGTGCGCTCCAGCGGAGCCTTGGCGGCGGGTGCGGCGTACGCGGCAACGGTGGTCATGCCGGGCTCTCCTAGCGGGGGGTTCGTCGTCCCGGCCTGCCTTCGGGCCGGGTACGGCGTCCAGCCTGCCGCATCGCACGGGATTCACCCAGGTCACACCTCTGCGTACGTCTGCTGTGCCTACCACTGGCGGGGTCAGGCTGCTGTGCGTACGACCGGGAATACTGGACGGCATGGACGAACGCCCCGAACCCGCCGGCGCCTCCCTGGACCGGCGTGCCGAGCTCAGCGAGTTCCTGCGCACCCGGCGGGCCCGGCTGAAGCCCGAGGACGTGGGCCTGCCCGACTTCGGACGGCACCGCAGGGTGCCGGGGCTGCGGCGCGAGGAGCTGGCGCAGCTCGCCGGGGTGTCGGTGGCGTACTACACGCGCCTGGAGCAGGGCAACGGGCGGAACGTTTCGGCGGAGGTGCTGGACTCCATCGCCCGCGCACTGCGGCTGACGGACGCCGAACACGCGCATCTCACCCACCTGGCGAAACCGAAGCACAAGAAGAAGCAGACGGCCCGGCCCCAGCAGGTGCGGGCGGCACTGCGGCAGCTGCTGGACACGATGGACTCGGTACCCGCGTACATCATCGGGCGGCGCTCGGAGATCCTGGCGTGGAACCGGATGGCGGCGGCGCTCTTCGGCGACTGGGCGGAGCTGCCGCCGGCGGAGCGCAGCTGGGCGCGGCTGGTCTTTCTGCGCCCCGACTACCGGGACCTCTTCGTGGACTGGGAGCAGAAGGCGATCGACATCGTGTGCCATCTGCGCATGGACGCCGGCTGCTATCCGGACGACCCGCGGCTGTCGGTACTGGTGGGCGAGCTGTCGGTGAAGAGCGAGGACTTCCGGCGGCTCTGGGCGACCCACGACGTCAAGGAGAAGAGCCACGGGGTGAAGCGCCTGAGGCATCCCCTGGTCGGCGAACTCTCCCTGAGCTTCGAGGGGTTCAGGCTGGTCGACGACGCCGACCAGTCGCTGGTGACGTACCACGCGGAGCCGGGCTCGCCGTCGGCGGAGGCGCTGCGCCTGCTGGCGAGCTGGGGCGCGGACGCTGCGCGAGCGGGGGCGGGGTACCAGGCACCGTCTGTCTGACAGCGGGCCGCCCCCGCGGCGCGCCGAGGCTTCAGCCCTGGTACGGCGGAGCCGCGCCCCACCCCCACGTCGGCACCGGCTGTTCGGCCGGGGCTCGGCGTCGGGGCCGGAGAAGCAGACGGCGAGCCGCGTGCCCCACTCGACGTAGGCGAGGAACGCGGACCGGAACTCGGCGTCGGCCGGCAGACCGGCCTCGTCGGCGGCGTCCCGGATCAGGTTCACCCAGCGGCGGCGCTGCGGCTCGGTGATGTCCCGGCCGTGGGGGCACCCCCGCTGGGGGAGCTTGGCGACCATGTGACTGTGGCCGCCCTGGGTCGCCGAACAGCTGTCCGGCCCGCCGAAGACCTCCGCGAGCCACAGGGCGACGTGCTCGGCGTGCTCGGGGGCGAGACCGGCGAAGACCGGCGAAGACCGGCGCGAGCAGGTCGTCGTCGAGCACCTTCGCGTAGCACGAACCGCCCACCGGAGGCTTCCCCTCCGGCGGGCCTTCGCTCAGCGCTCAGCGACCATACAGAAGTATGCCGGGGGGGTTACGGGACGCCTCAATACATCAGAAGTACGCCAAACCCAAGGGTTACCACGTCAGGATGACGAGGCGTTCTCCTTGACCGTGATCTTCCCCTTGCGGATCGTCGCCACGCGAGGGGCCTTCTTCGCGATCGAGGAGTCGTGGGTGACCATGATGAAGGTCAGCCCGTGCTCCTTCCACATGGTGTGCAGGACGTCCATGATCTCGTCGCGCATGCCCTCGTCGAGGTTGCCGGTGGGCTCGTCCGCGAGCAACACCTTCGGCTGCTTCACCAGCGCGCGGGCGATCGCGACGCGCTGCTGCTGGCCGCCGGACATCTCGGACGGCAGATGTCCGAGCCGCTCCCCCAGGCCCACGGACTTCAGTGCCTCGGCGGCCCGTTCGCGGCGTTCCTTGACCTTCACGCCGAGCGGGACGAGGGCCGTCTCGACGTTCTCCTGCGCGTTGAGCGTCGGGATCAGGTTGAAGGACTGGAAGACGAAGCCGATGTTCTCGCTGCGCACCTTGGTCAGCCTGGCCTCGGAGAGCTTGGCCAGGTCGACGCCGTCCAGGACGATCTCGCCCTCGCTGGGCCGGTCGAGCGCGCCGATCATCTGGAGCAGCGTGGACTTGCCGCCGCCGGTGGGCCCCTGGATGACGAGCCGGTCGCCGTCCGGGACGGTCAGGTCGACGCCGTCGAGGGCGTGGACCGTGTCCTTGCCCCGGGTGTAGCGCTTGGTGACGCCTCTGAGTTCGTACATGGGGACAACAACTCCTGGAGCTGGTAGGTGGGTTGGCTGCTACTCGACGCGGCGCAGCGCGTCCGCCGGACGCAGCCGCGACGCGCGCCAGCCGCCGAACGCCCCCGCGATCAGGCCGCCGGCCACGGCGAGACCCACCGCGACGGCCACCGTCGTGACGCTCACCGGAGCCGTCAGCGCGACGTCGAGGGTCTTGGCCGCGGCCTGGCGACCGGGACCGCCGCCGAAGCCGCCACCGCCGCCGGGCCCGCCCTGACCGCCACCGCCGCCCAACTGGGCCTGGAGCGTGGGGCTGACGGCGGTCACGGCGTACGCGCCGGCCAGGCCCAGCCCGATGCCGAGGGCCCCGCCGAGCAGACCGTTGACCATGGCCTCGCCGACGACCTGCCGGGTGACCCGGCCGGACTTCCAGCCCAGCGCCTTCAGCGTGCCGAACTCACGGACGCGGCGGGAGACCGCCGAGGAGGTGAGCAGACCGGCGACCAGGAACGCGGCGAGCAGCACCGCGATGGACAGCCATTTGCCGACGTTGGAAGCGAGCGAGGAGGCCGTGGAGAGGGAGCCGGACACGGTGTCCGCGAGGTCGGCGGAGGTCGTCACCGTCGTTCCGGAGACGTTCTTCTGGATCGTCGACTTGACGCTGTCGATCTTCTTGGAGTCGGTCGCCTGGACGTAGATCGTGGTGACCTTGTCCTTCGAGTCGCTGAGGGTCTGAGCCTGGGTCAGCGGGATGTAGACGTTGGCGGCGGCGTCGCCGCTGTCGGCCGTGGCGATGCCGATCACCGAGAACTTGGTGCTGCTGATGGTGAGCGTGGAGCCGACCTTGAGGGACTTCTCCTTGGCGTACGCCGAGTCGAGGACGGCGACCGCGCCGTCGGTCTCCGAGGTCTTGAAGGTACGGCCGCCGGTGATCGTCGAGGAGGTCAGCGGGCCGAGGGCGGGCCGGGTGACGTCGGTGCCGTAGACGGAGTAGCTGTTGACGTCGAAGTTGGCGCCGCCGCCCTGCACTTCACCCTGCGGCCGGCCGCCGCCGTTGCCGCCGCCCTGCCGGCCGCCGCCTCCGCCGGTGTTGCCCCCGCCGTCCTGCTGCTGGAACTGGCCGCGGGTGAACTGGCCGCTGACCTTGAGGACTCGCAGGCTGAGCCCGCCGACCGCGTCCGAGACGCCGCTCTGCTTGCCGACCTTGGTGACGGTCGCCGTCGGCAGGGTCTGGAAGCCCTGCACCATGACGCGGTCGGTGCTCTGCTCCGCGTCGGAGTCCTGGTCCTGCGCGTCGAACTGGAAGCGCGGACGGTCCGAGGCGTTCGCGGTGGGCGTGGCGGCCTTGGTGACCGTCATGTCCGTACCCAGGCCGTACAGGGACTCCAGGACCTTGTCCTGAGCCTTCCCCATGCCGGAGGACACGGAGGTGACCACGATGACCAGCGCGATGCCCAGCGCGAGGCCGGAGGCGACGACGAGGGCCGCTTTTCTGCGGCGGCGCAGCTCGCGCCTCAGGTAGGTGAAGAACATGGCCGCAAGCTAGGTACGGCGCGTGATGACTGGATAAGGCGCAAATAAAAGAAGCATGAGAAGGCTGTCCAAGGACCAGGAATCAGCCCGCACGCACCTGTCAACAGGGGACGCCGACAGAGCCCACGGCCCCACGCCCGCCACCCGGACCCGTACGGTTGCTCGATCCGCGCACCGGATCGACAATGGAGACAGGGGTGTTCTGCCGGCGCCGGGAGCGATCGATGGCAGCCAGAGCTCCACTCCCCCACACTCTGGACGGCGACGGCGACATCGCCGTCCACCAGAACTCGTCCTGGGCACAGCGAACCACGGCTCATGTCGCCGATCTGCAAGGGCAGCTCAACAGGCTGAAGCGGCACGCCGCCGCCGGCGACGGACTCGACACTTGGTACGTCAAGAAGGCCGAGGCCCATCTCCGGGCGGCCCGGGAAGCACTGGTCAGAAGGAGATTCTGGAACCGCTTCTCGGGCAGATCCACGGACCGGGCGCTGGCGAACATCCACGAGGTCGAGGTCGCGATCGTGCGCCTCGTCCCGGAAGCCGAGCTCCGCGGCAGACTCCTGCCCGTCCTCGTCCAGGCGCGTCTGCATCTCGATCCGAACGACGTGCGTCTGCAGCGACTGGAGCAGTTGTTGTCCCGCCCGAGCGGCACCCACGTCACCGATGCCGACCGGGAGTTGCTCGCGCAGACACTGCACGGCGCCTACCAGGCCGAGGAGCGAGAGCGGGCCAAGGTACGCAGCTTCATCGCCATCATGTCGGCGGCGACCGCCGTCACGGCCCTGATAGCCGCCGGCTTCGCCCTGTGGGCCCTGACGGATTCGCAGGACGTCGGACAACGCTTCTGCTTCCCGATGAACGCCGACGATCCGAACGCCGAACCCACCGTCTGCCCGCTCGGGGACGAACCGTCCTGGCAGGGCGTCTGGTTCATCGAGTTCTGCGGACTGCTCGGCGCCGCGGTCGCCGGGGCGATCTCCCTGCGCGAGGTCCGGGGGACCGCCGGTCCCTACCGGGTGGCCACCGGACTGCTCCTGCTGCGGCTGCCCGTCGGGGCGCTCACCGCCGTCATCGGGATCATCCTGCTCAGCGGCCGGTTCTTCCCGGGGCTCACCGCTCTCGACACGTCCACTCAGATCGTCGCGTGGTCCATCGCGTTCGGCATTCTGCAGGAACCCGTGACCCGTGCCGTCGACCGGCAGGGCCAGGCCCTGCTGGAGAACGTCAGGACCCCCGGACGCGAACCGGGGAACGGCGCCGAAGGGCGGGCCCGCAAGCGGCGGTCCCGGCCGCGTCGGCGCCGCGACTGAGGGGCCCGTGCGGGGCGTCACATGCGGAAGGCGGCCGCCTCGCGGGCGACCGCCTTCACTGCGGAACTCAGGGAGAGTCGGTCCTCAGACGGCCGAACCCGCCTTCCACTGCGCCCAGTCCATGTTCCAGCCGTTGAGGCCGTTGTCCGGGGAGACCGTCTTGTCGCCGGTGTTGGAGACGACCACGACATCGCCGACCATCGAGTTCGTGTAGAACCAGTAGCCCGCCGTGCCCGTGTCGTTGGCGCCCTTGGTGTCGGACAGACCCACGCAGCCGTGGCTGGTGTTCACCGAGCCGAAGACGGACTTCGCGCCCCAGTAGTTGCCGTGCACGAAGGTGCCGGAGTTGGTGAGGCGGATGGCGTGCGGCACGTCCTTGATGTCGTACTCGCCCTTGCCGTCGTCGTCGGTGAAGCCCACGGTCGCGCCGTTCATGCGCGTCTCCTTGAACATCTCCGACATCACCATCTTGCCCTCGTACGTCTTGTTGTCGGGCGAACCGGCGGAGATCGGGATGGTCTTGACGGTGGCGCCGTTGCGCGTGACCTTCATCTGCTTGGTCTTGGCGTCGACGTAGGAGACCTGGTTGCGGCCGATCTTGAAGGTGACCGTCTTCTGCTGGACGCCGAAGACACCGTTGGCGCCCTCCACGCCGTCGAGCGCGAGCTTCAGCGTGACGGTGGAGTTCTCCTTCCAGTAGTCGTCCGGACGGCAGTCCATGCGCTGGGTGGAGAACCAGTGGCAGACGACCTCCTGACCACTGGTGGAGGTGACCGTGACGCCCTTCTGGACGGCGGCCTTGTTGGTGATCGCCTTGTTGAAGTTGATCGACACGGGCATGCCCACGCCGACGGTCGAGCCGTCCTCGGGCGTGAAGTTGCCTATGAAGCTGTTGTTCGGGGAGACCGTGGTGAAGGAGGCGTTCTCGTGGGCCTCGAGGCCGGCCGAGTCCGTGGCGCTGGCCGCCACCTTGTAGGTGGTGGAGCGCTCCAGCTGGGCGTTCGGCTTCCAGCTGGTCTTGTCCGCGGAGAGAGTCCCCTCGACGGCGGCGCCCTCGCCGGTGGTCATCGTCACCTGGGTGAGCGTGCCCTTGCTCACCGTGACGGCCGCCGAGTTGTTGATGGAGGCGTTGTCCGAGCCGTCCGCGGGTGTGATCTTGATCTGGGCCTCGGAGGACTTCTTGGCCGCCGCCTCGTCTGCCTTGGCCTGCGAGGAGCTGCCCCCGCCGTCCGAGGCGCCGCCGTCACCGCCGGAACACGCAGAGAGCACCAGAACACCGCCGAGCAGTGCGGACGCGGCCATCAGACCCCGACGCCGCCTACTGTCCGTCATCACACGCTTCTCCATCGTTGCCGTTAACAAAACCCCGAGATTCCCCGTTGAGAATCTTCAACGCCACGACCGCTTCGTCCCGTTCCACATTTTCCGAAGGTGTGGGGCACGCCACGTTCGCGGCGTTGATGGTGCAGTCGTCGGATGGTGCGGGTGTCGGTTCGTGCGTCTGCTGAGACGACGAAACCCCGAGCGGCGGTTGCCGTCCGGGGTCACGAATTCCCCAAGACGCTCAGCCGATGCCCCGCTCGTCGTCGTCCGCCTCTTCATCCTCGTCGACATCATCGTCGTCGAGGTCCCACTCCGGCGAATCCGGGTCGTAGTCGACGCGTTCAGTGGACCAGGACGCCTGCTGGAGCTCCACCCCGGGCACCTCCCCGAGCAGGTCGAACGGGTCGACGAGATAGGCGAGGGCCTCCGCGGTGTCTTCCGTCACAGCGCCCTCGGCGTGCGCCCGCTCGTCGTCCGGAACCTCCGTGTCCTCGGCGAGCCTGCGCAGCGCCGCCTTGGCCACGGCGTCGTCGTCATGAACTTCGACGAGAATTTCCACTCGAATCCGCACAAAACGTGATGTCTCTTCAGTGCTCATGGCCGGAGCGTACGGCTCACAGCTCCCGCAACTTTCCCGCGACCCGCGCCTTTCATTAGCATCGGACCACACGGCCAATTCGCCAGCGCCACAAGGGGATCGATATTCCGTGTCATCCGCTCGCCGTCCGTTGCTGACCGCCACCGCCGCGGGGACCCTGCTGGGTGCCCTGTGGTTCGTCCCGTCCGCCAACGCGTCCCAGGACACACCGGCCAGAACGGAGCCGACCACGCAGGTCACGACCCAGGCACGGACCGCGTCGACCACCACGACCGAGACGGCGACGGGCACGACGTCGACCGACGGCACGGCCGAGCAGGCGGCGGCCAGGACCATGGCCGACGACGGCACCCGGCTCGCCGACACCGGAAGCTTCGACACGACGCCCTATGTCGTCGGAGGGACCGCGCTCCTCGCCCTGGGCGCCGGCTTCGTGGTTTATTCCATTCGTCGCGAACGTCTGGGTTTTTGAATTGATTTGACTCTTCTTTGACAGGCTCTTCATAGTTCGCTCATGAAGAGAACCTCGGGGGCGCGGCTGTGCGCCACTGCCGCAATAGGCGCACTGTCGCTCTCCCTCCTCACCGCCTGCTCGGACGAGGGATCGAAGGACTCCACGGACGCCAAGACGTCCGCGTCGGCGTCCGCGTCCACCTCCTCCTCGGCCCCGGCCGCGAAGGCGTTCACCGCCGCCGAACTGGAGAAGCTGCTGCTCGCCCAGGGCGAGGTGAAGGGCTACAAGGTCGACTCGGGGGACGACACCCTCCCGAAGGCCAAGACCCAGGTGAAGACCGACAAGCCGGCCTGCGACCCGCTCGCCTGGGCCACGGCCGGTCTCGCCCCGGGCGACACGGACGCCAACGCCAGCAACAGCGTCTCCGAGGACAAGGCGTCCACCGCCACCGCGCAGCCGGAGGACCTCGCGGACGCCTTCGACATCGACATCACGTTCGTGGGCCTCTCCTCCTACGAGGGCGACGGCGCCGCGAAGGCCATGAAGGCCGTCTCCGACGGCATCACCGCCTGCGCCGCGGGCTACGCCCTCTCGGCCGACAGCGAGAGCACGAAGGTCACCAAGGTCGCCGCCGAGAAGGCCTCCGGGACGGGCGACGAGTCGCTCGCGTTCACCGAGGACGTCGACATGGACGGCGCGGGCACGGCCACCTTCCACAGCGACGTGGTACGCAAGGGCAACACCGTCGCCACGTTCTACACGGTGAACTTCTCCGCGATGTCGGAGGGCGGCGACATGGGCGACGTCCCGGCGGCCGTCATCACCGCCCAGGTCGCGAAGCTCAAGTAACCCGCACGCTCAGGACATCAGGGCCCTGCCGCAACTCCTTGCGGCAGGGCCCCACCCGTGTCACCGCAGCGGCCCGGTGACCGTCTCCACCGCCTCGACGAGCCGCCCGGCGCGCACGAACGCGTCCGCCGCCGCGAGGTCGGGCGCGAGGAACCGGTCCGGGCCGGGGCCCTGGACGCCGGCCTTGCGTACCGCCTCGATGACCGCGCGGGTCGCCGGCGCCGGCGTCAGCCCCTCGCGCAGTTCCACACCGCGCGTGGCGGCGTACAGCTCGACCGCGATGACGCGCGTCAGGTTGTCGATCGCGGTGCGCAGCTTGCGGGCCGCGGACCAGCCCATCGAGACGTGGTCCTCCTGCATGGCGGACGACGGGATCGAGTCGGCGGACGCCGGCACGGCCAGCCGCTTCAGCTCGCTGACCAGCGCGGCCTGCGTGTACTGGGCGATCATCAGCCCGGAGTCGACGCCGGCGTCGTCCGCGAGGAACGGCGGGAGGCCGTGGCTGCGGTTCTTGTCGAGCAGCCGGTCGGTGCGGCGCTCGGCGATGGAGGCGAGGTCGGCGACGGCGATCGCGAGGAAGTCCAGCACGTAGGCGACCGGCGCCCCGTGGAAGTTGCCGTTGGACTCGACGCGCCCTCCCCCAGTGCCGAAAGCCTGGGAGGGGCCCCCAGGCAGCACCACCGGGTTGTCGACCGCCGAGGCCAGCTCCCGCTCGGCGACGAGCCGGGCGTGGGCCATCGTGTCGCGGCCGGCGCCGGCGACCTGCGGGGCGCAGCGCACGGAGTAGGCGTCCTGGACGCGGGGCGCGTCGTCCTGGTGGTGGCCGGTGAGCTCCGAACCCGCCAGCACGGCGAGCATGTTGGCGGCCGAGGCGCCCTGTCCCGGGTGCGGGCGGATGGCGTGCAGCTCGGGCGCGAGGACCTTGTCGGTGCCGAGCAGCGCCTCCAGGCTGAGCGCGGCCGTGACGTCGGCGGACTTGTAGAGCATGTCGAGGTCGGCGAGGGCCATGACCAGCATGCCGAGCATGCCGTCGGTGCCGTTGAGGAGCGCCAGGCCCTCCTTCTCGCGCAGTTCGACGGAGGCGATGCCGTGGGCGGCCAGCAGCTCGCCCGCGGGCGCCACGACGCCGTCCGGGCCCTCCGCGTCCCCCTCGCCCATGAGGGTGAGGGCGCAGTGCGAGAGCGGGGCCAGGTCGCCGGAGCAGCCGAGGGAGCCGTACTCGTGGACGACGGGGGTGATGCCGGCGTTCAGGATGTCGGCCATGGTCTGCGCGACCTCGGGCCGGACACCGGTGTGCCCGGAGCAGAGGGTCTTCAGCCGCAGGAACATCAGCGCGCGGACGACCTCCCGCTCCACCCGCGGGCCCATGCCGGCGGCGTGCGAGCGGACGATGTTGCGCTGAAGCTGGGCGCGCAGCTCCGGGCTGATGTGCCGGGTGGCGAGGGCGCCGAAACCGGTGGAGACGCCGTAGACGGGCTCGGGCTTGGCCGCCAGCGCGTCCACGATCTCGCGGGCCGCGGCGAGGGCCGCGACCGCGTCCTGGGAGAGCTCGATCCGGGCGCTGTCGCGCGCCACGGCGAGTACGTCGGACGCGGTCACTCCGGACGTCCCCACCACCACAGTGTGCATATCCATATTCAGGAGCGTACGCAGTGAAGACGAGGATGTCACGAGTGGGGTGCCTGTTCGCCCCTTACCGAATGGGTCACGGCCCGATACGTCACGGCCGTCCGCGGAACCGTCGCCGCTCGGCGGCCGGCCGCTCACCGGGAGGCTCGTCGGCGAGGCGCACGACGGGGTCGTCCGGCCCCTGCCGCCCGGCGACCACCGGCCGGGCGGCCCGTACCGCCTTGGCCCGGTACTGGGCGGCGTCGGCCAGCCGGAACAGCCGGCGGGCGGAGCGCACCGGCCCGATGGGGTCCTCGGTGGAGGCGACCCCGCAGGCGACGCCCTCGCCGAGCTCCAGCTCACCGGCCCGGCGGCAGAGGTCGTCGGCGACCTTGACGACGTCGTCCGCGGCCGGCCCGACGGCCAGCAGGCAGAACTCGTCCCCGCCGAGCCGGGCGGCCAGCGCGCCGGGCAGCATGGCCCCGCACAGCGACAGCACCGACCCGAACCGCTCCAGGAGCCGGTCCCCGACGGCGTGCCCGCAGGTGTCGTTGACCCGCTTCAGCCCGTTCAGGTCGCACACGACGAGGCTGACGACGACCCCCTCCGCACGGTGCCGCTCCACCGCCTCCTCCAGCCGTACGTCGACGGCGCGGCGGTTGGCCAGGCCGGTCAGGGCGTCGGTGAAGGCGAGCCGGCGGGCCTCCTCCAGCCGCTCGGTCTGGGCGAGCCCGGCGGCGACCACGGCGGCGAGGACGGTCGCGAAGTCGGCGTCGGCCCGGTCGAAGACGGGCGTGCCGGCCGACCGCGCGACATACAGCTCGCCCCAGGCCCGGCCGTGCAGCACGATCGGCGCGACCACACAGGAGCCGCGACCCCGGCGGCGCAGCGCGGCGACCCTCTGGTGGCAGTAGCCGGGGCGCCCGGCGGCGAGCCCGTGGGCCGTCTCCACCCAGGCGTTGGGCTCGCCCCCGGACGCCCAGCGCTCGTGCAGGAACTCGGTGATCTCGGGGAACTGGTGCACCGGGTAGGCCTCGGCCTCCGGGAACTCGTCCTCGTCGGCCGCCCGGTCCCCCACGTTCACCAGGACGCGCAGCCGCCCGAGGTCCCGCTCCCACACCGAGAGCGCGGCGAAGCTCCCGGCCAGCGCACGGCAGGCGCCGAGCGCCGCCGCGCGCCACGACTCGCGGGGGGTGTGCGCGGCCGCCATCCCCTGCGCGAGCGCCACCACGGCCACCAGGCGTCTGTCCTCACCCATAGCCCCAGGCTAGGGACATTCAGCCTGAAAGGGGACACGAAGGGCCACCTGGAGTGACAGGTGACGCTCCGAACACGGCTCACCCACGACTCACTCCCCCGGCCACTGCGGTTTCCGCTTCTCGTTGAACGCGGCCACACCCTCCGCGCGGTCCCCCGAGAAGGCCACCGCCCGCCATGCCGCGTCCTCGACCTCGAGCCCGGCCCGCAGGTCGAGACCCTGTCCCAGCCGCAGGGCCCGCTTGGCCGCCCGCAGCCCCACCGGCGAGTTTTCGCCGATCCGCGCGGCCAGCGCCAGCGCCTCCGCCCGGTCCTGCCCCTCCGCCACCAGGACGTCCACCAGCCCCAGCTCCCGCGCCTCGGCGGCCGCCACCCGGCGCGCCGTGAAGATCAGCTCGGCCGCCCGCGCCGCGCCCACCCGGCGCGGCAGCAACTGCGTCCCGCCGCCCCCGGGGATCACGCCCACCGACACCTCCGGCAGCCCCACCACGGCCGTACCGTCCGCCACGATCAGATCGCAGGCCAGCGCCAGCTCGAACCCGCCGCCCAGCGCGAAGCCGTGCACCGCCGCGACCGTGGGCACCGCCAGCTCCAGCACCCCCGTGTACGCCCCGCGGGCGAGCGGCCGCTGGCGCAGCAGTTCGGCGTCGCTGAAGGAGTTCCGCTCCTTCAGGTCGGCGCCGACGCAGAACGCCCGCTCGTGCGTCGAGGTCAGCACGACCACCCGGACGTCCCGGTCCTCGCCCAGCGCCGCGCACGCCCCGGCGATCGACCGGGCCATGTCGGTGGAGACGGCGTTCATGGCCTTCGGCCGGTCCAGGGCCAGCTCCGCGACGTGCCCGCCCTCCCCGTGCCGCCGCACCAGCACGAACTCCCCGAACCGCTCCTCGCCGACTCCGCTCACGACACCCTCCGGTTAACGACGGTTAACAACTCCTGCCCGATCATCCCAGCCAGGGCGCGCGAGCGAAAGGGCGAACCTGCCCTCGGACGTCCCGGGAAACAACCCCGCCCACCCGTTCGAGTGACATCCCGCCCAACTCATCCCGCACCGCTCACAGGAGCGCATATCGTGCGTCCGCCCCGGCGCATCGGGGGCGCGAACGCATCGGGGAGGGAACGCGATGGCGAGCACGCTGACCAGGCACGTCGACACGGCACCGCAGGACGTGGCGGGACCGGTCGAGGCCGACCGGCCGTGGGCCCCGCGCGCCCGGGGCCGGCATCGCCGCCCCCGCCCCCGCAAGGTGCTGTTCGCGGCAGGCGGCCTCGCCCTCGCGGCCGGGGTGCTGAGCCTCGTCCGACTGACCCCCGACCCGGGCGGCGCAGGCACCGTCGAGTCCGAACCCCGGCCGGACCCGGTCGCGAGCACGGAGGACGACACCGGCACGGACACGGACGCCGGTGAAGGCCGCGCGGCCGACCGGGCCGACACCGTCGGGGCCACCCCCACCCCCACCCCCACGCCCACCGCGCCCAGCGCCATGGGCGGCGCGAGCACCGCCCCCACGCCCGAGCCGGGCCGGCTCCTCCCGGGCGCCCCCGGCTCCCCGACGTCCGTCGCCCTCACCCCGGGCGCGACCTACACCCCGACCGCGCCGCCCCAGGCCCCACGACCCGCGCCCACGGCGCCGACGCCCCCGCAGTCGGCCCCGACGACCGCGGCCCCCGCACCCGTACCCGCGCCGGAACCCCAGCCGGACGACCCCGACGCCCCACGCCACCCGGGCGTCTGCGTCCCGATCATCGGCCTCTGCGTGGACCCGCTGACGTCCCGCTAGTGCCGCGGCAGGCAACGTTCGCCCCGTCGCGACGCCCGGCACGCACTCTCGCCGCACCGGCCGAAAGCCCAAGTACGTCCAGTACGAGG
>NZ_JBFAKW010000092.1:0-37789 GCF_040655955.1 Streptomyces sp. NPDC050263
CGCGGAATCGTCCGCGGGGCGCCTTCACGCGCGGGTGCCGCCGGCTCAGACGACCAGTGCGCCCAGTTTGCGCAGCGACTCGTTCAGGGCCGCGGTCCCCGAGTCCTTGAGCTTGCCGGCCATCAGCGACACGGCCGCGCCCGTGAACTCGCCGTCGATGCGGACCGTCGTGGCGTCGCCGTCGGGGGTCAGGGTGTAGCGGGTGGCCACGGCCACCGCCATCGGGCCCTTCCCGCGGATGGCGAGCACCCGGGCCGGCTCCAGTTCCGCCACGGTCCACTCGACCTCCGCCGGGAAGCCCATGAGCTTCATGTTCTCCTGGAAGGTCGCGCCCAGTTCGAGGGTCTCGGGGCCGCCCTTGGGGAAGTTGGTGTGGGTGGCGTTCCACTCCCCGTACTTCGGCCAGTCGGTGAGCTGGGCCCACACCTGCTCGGCCGGTGCCTGGATGCGTGCCTCGGCGCTGATCTCGGCCATACGACCACCTCTTCGTGTCGGGCTCTTCGTGTCGGGCGACTCGGCTGCGTCGTCGCGGAAAGTAGCCCCAAGGCCGCCAACATTCAATACTGATGAACCGTCAGCAAGTGCGTAGGTCGGGCCGGTGGCCCACCCGGCGTATCGCCGCCTGGTCGAACACGTCCCGCGCGGGCGGGAACGGCCCCTCGTCGTGGCAGCGCCACGCCTGCCGGTAGAGGTCGGCGGGCGGCGCGTCCTCGGGGGCGTACACCCGGTACACGTACTGCCGGCCGTCGATCGCCGGCAGGGTCACCAGCCGGCTCGCGCTCTCCATGTCCGTGGAAGACGTACGGGCGGGGCTCGACGGTTGCGCGAGGGGCGCAGCGCAAGGCGGCGCGCGCCGTTGGGCGGGAAACGGTCTGATCTCATCCGTAGGGAGGAGATTGCGGTGGTCTGGGTCCGCTCTGCGTGGGACGCCAAGATGCTTCCCGCCGGGGATGACCGCACCCGGTCGGGACTGATGGGGTAGGGGATGTGCAACCCCGTATTCCCCGGCAGTCGCCGCGCGACCAGGCGGCGCACGGCATGTACGACGATCCCAGGCTCGGTGCCGAGCCCGCGGCGGCGCTCGCCGCCGCCCGCCGCCGGGCGGTCAGAGACGGGGACCGCCAGATCGACACCGCCCACCTGCTGCACTCGCTCCTGGAGCAAGACCCCCAGGTCCGTGCCGCTTTCGACGGCGGACCCCAGCTCGCCCGGCTGCTCGGCTATCTCGTCCAACGCAGCATCGGCTACGGCCTGCGCTGGCAGAGCGGGGTCGAGGACTCCGGGGCCCTGCCCGTCGTGACCGTCGTCGAGGGGTTCTCGCCGCTGGCCGCGATCGCGCTGGAGCACGCGTGCGGGCGGGCCGCGCTGCGCGACGGCGGGCGGGCCGCCGGCGTCGATCTGCTCGTGGCGATCGTCGAGGACCCGCAGGCGCGGGCAGTCGAGGTCCTCACCAGGGCGGGCGTCGACGTGCACGAACTGCGCGCCCGGATCGAGGACGGTCTGATCGAGGGCGACGGGCCCGCCTACTGACGGGGCCCGCCCGCTGACGGGGCTCGCCCAAGAACCTGCTGACCGGCCGCGCTGTGCCCGGTCCGGCGTCGTCCAGTCGATGAGACAGGTGTCAACAGGGGTGACGCTCATGTCATCGCCTGTCATCATGTGCCGGTGCATACGTCTGTGAGCAGTCAGGGCAACCGTGGAAAGGGCATCGGGCTCGGTCTGGCGGTCGGGTCGGCCATCGCCTTCGGCGGATCCGGGGTCGCGGCCAAACCGTTGATCGAGGCCGGCCTGGACCCGCTGCACGTGGTGTGGCTGCGGGTGACCGGCGCGGCGCTGGTGATGCTGCCGCTCGCCTGGCGTCATCGCGCGCTGCTGCGCACCCGCCCCGCGCTGCTCGCCGGGTTCGGTCTGCTCGGCGTGGCCGGCGTGCAGGCGTTCTACTTCGCCTCGATCTCCCGCATCCCCGTCGGCGTCGCGCTGCTCGTGGAGTACCTCGCGCCCGCCCTCGTGCTGGGCTGGGTGCGGTTCGTGCAGCGGCGGCCCGTGACGCGCGCCGCCGCGCTCGGCGTGGTCCTCGCGGTGGGCGGACTGGCCTGTGTCGTCGAGATCTGGTCCGGGCTGAGCTTCGACGCCCTCGGCCTGCTGCTCGCCCTCGCGGCGGCCTGCTGCCAGGTCGGCTACTTCGTCCTGTCCGACCAGGGCAGCGCCTTGGGCGACGACGCCCCCGACCCGTTGGGCGTGATCGCCTACGGCCTCCTCGTGGGCGCCCTCGTGCTGACCGTCGTCGCCCGTCCGTGGGGCATGGACTGGTCCGTGCTCGCGCACACCGCCGGCATGGACGGCGCCGAGGTGCCCGCCTGGCTGCTGCTCGCCTGGATCGTGCTGATCGCGACGGTCGTCGCCTACGTCACCGGCGTGGTCTCCGTGCGTCGGCTCTCCCCGCAGGTCGCCGGCGTGGTGGCGTGTCTGGAGGCGGTCATCGCGACCGTCCTGGCGTGGGTGCTGCTCGGCGAGCATCTCTCGGCGCCGCAGATCGTCGGCGGGGCGGTGGTGCTCCTCGGCGCGTTCATCGCGCAGTCGTCCGCACCCGCCAAGGGCTCCCCGGAGCCGGTGGCCGCCTGCAGCCCCGAAAGGGAGCCGACGGTCCGCGAAACGGCCGTCTGACCCGACGCTTGCGCCGCCGCCCCGGCAGCCCGAGGCGAGCCCTCAGCTGCTGCCCGAGCGTCGCGCGCTGTGGGGAGGTACGGCGCGCCCGTCCCACGTAAGGCCGTGCCGCCCCCGCTCGCCCCGGCCGCTACGGGGGAGTCCGCGGGCGCCCGTGCGCCTGCCGCCGTTCGCCCCGGCGGCGGGGTTGCCACCGGACGGCGTGGAGCCCGTCCGGGGTCGGCGCGGCCGTGTCGGCCGTCGCACCGGGCGGCGAATGCCTCGCGGCCGTAGCCGGCAGAACCGCTGGGAGGGAGTCGGATCATCGGAAGCCCCGGCGACGAGCGGTGGCTGGGCGGCACGCCCCGGGACGAAGCACCCCACCCCGCCGAAGTCAGACGCCCAGGGCGAGTGTCCCCGCCCCCTGGCCAGGCGTCTCCTCCCAGCCGCGGATCCTGTCCGCGAGCCGCTTCAGGCGTGCGTCCGACGGGGGCACGTCGATCTGGAAGTGGGACTCGTTCGCGCGGCGGAAGTCTCCGCCCCAGGCCACCACGTCCTGGCATTCCTCGAGAATGTCGCGGACCGTCGCCAGCTGGTGGGGGAAGAGACCGCCCTTGGCGCCGTCCGGGTACCAGGTCGGGCGGATCGCGACCGCCGTCCCCGAGGCGTGGTTGGTCGCGTGGCCCTTCAGCGTCCTGTCCGCCGGGCGGAAGCCGATCACCTCGCCGTGGGCGAGAGTGTCGATCTCGTAGTGGTAGCGGCGGATGACATGGACGAGCACCGTGGCCGCCTCACCGATTCGCAGGGCCACGGAGACCGAGCTGCCGGGCACCTGGCGGGTCCAGACGGCTCCCGACTCGTCTGGCTTCGGTTCCATCGGCCAGCCGTTGGGGACAATCGGTGGACAAACCGAGGACATCGCCAGGCACGACCGGCCGGCGCGCACCGACGGGGGAACACATGGGAAGGCATGAGAATCCGATAGATCCGAGATCGGGGCCGCTGGCGCGATTCGCCCATGAACTGCGGGAACTGCGGCGCTCCGCGGGATCGCCGTCGTATCAGGAACTGGCCCGGCGTACGCATTTCGCCGCCTCCACTCTCGCGGCGTGCGTATCGGGGAGCAGGCTCCCCAGCGCGTCGGTGCTGGCCGCGTACGTCACGGCGTGCGGTGGCGACGCGGACGAATGGGAGCTGCGGCGGCGTGCGACGCGAGTGCAGCTGCACGAGTACGAGCGCGGGGCCGTAGGCGGGGAGACACCGGAAGCGGCGACCGTGCGCACAGCCGAAGCGGTCGCCTCGGGCGAGGGTGCTCCCGGACTCCGACCGGCCACCGGGCCGGCCACCGGGCCGGGCGCCGCTCCCGCGGGGCCGGACACCGTGTCCGTCACCCGTCGAAGACGCACGCGGCGCCTGGCCGTCCAACTGCGGCTCGCCGTCGTACTGCTCGTCCTCGCCACCTGTACCGCGTCGCAGTCCTTAGGCCGCGGCCCGTCCTCCGACCTCGCCGACTGGCTCGACCCTCGCTCCGACATCCCTGGCCCGTACCGGGCGGTGATCGTGGAAGCCGGCACCATGTGTCCCGTCCCGCAGATCTCGCCGGCACTGGTCGCGGCCATGCTGAAGGTGGAGAGCGACTTCGATCCGCATCTGCACGATTCCGTGAAGGACGAGTACGGCATCGCCCGCTGGACGCCCCGGGTGCTGCGCTACTACCTCCCCGAGGACCAGCAGGATCGCGTCCCGGTGCCGCCCTTCGACGCCGAGGAGTCCATCCTCGCCATGGGACGGATGCTGTGCGCGCTGGCGCCCCAACTCGAAGGTGTGGCGGGGGATCCCGTCCTCAACCTGGCTGCCGCGTACCGCACGGCCGCCTTCGTCGTGCAGAAGGAGAACGGCATCCCGGCCCGTATCCGCCCCTACACCGCCGAGGTCCGGGCACATCTGATGCGCTACGCACCCGAGAAGAAGGCCTGCCTTCCGTACCCCACGACGGAGAGTTCCTACCCGGCGCCATGTCCCTGAACTGACGGCGCGGGACGCGTCGCGCGGGCAGCTGAGCGTCACAACGCCGAGAGGTAGTCCGGGAGTTCGGTGCCGGGGGCGAGGTCCGCCTCCGGGAGCGGGGCGCCGTACCCCTTGCGCAACGGGAGGACGCCGGCCCAGTGGGGGAGGGCGAGGTCCTCCGGCTCGTCGTTCACCCCGCCCGTGCGGGCCTTGGCCGAGACCTCGTCCAGGTCGAGGCGGATCACCGCGGTCGCCGCCAGTTCCTTCTTGTCGGCGGGACGCGAGTCGGCGGACCGGCCCGGGACGACATGGTCGACGAAGGAGCTGAGCGCGGTGGCCTTCTCCTGCGGGTCCGTCACTTCGTACGCGACGCCGTGCACCACGACCGAGCGGTAGTTGATCGAGTGGTGGAAGGCCGAGCGGGCCAGGACCAGGCCGTCGACATGCGTCACCGTCAGGCACACCGGGAGCCCCGGGTCCGCCTGCCCCGTCATCCGCAGCGGACGCGAGCCCGTCGAGCCGTGCACGTACAGCGTCTCGCCGACCCGGCCGTACAGCGTCGGCAGCACGACGGGCGCGCCGTCGCGGACGAAGCCGAGGTGGCAGACGTAGCCCTCGTCGAGTATCGCGTGCACCAGATCCTTGTCGTAGGACGCCTTCTGCGCGGCCCGGGTGGGGATCGTGCGGTCGGTCGGGGTGTAGGCGGCGGCCCGTGTCATCGGCTCCTGGGTCCCCTGCATGGCGTTCTCCATTGCACTAGTGCATAATCGTCTTTGTGCTAGGAGAGTATCCGATCGAAGGTCGGCGCGCAGCAGACATTTCCGCGAGCGTGGAGGCGGCGGTGAGCGCCGGTGGGCTGCGGCCCGGGCAACTGCTGCCGCCCATGCGGGAGTTGGCTCAGACGCTGGGAGTGAACCCGAACACCGTCGCGGCCGCGTATCGCACCCTGCGCGAGCGGGGGGTGATCGAGACCGACGGCCGCCGGGGCAGCCGGGTGCGGTCGAAGCCCGCCACGACCGGGCGCGAGTTCATCCGCGTCGAGGTGCCGGCGGGGGTGCGGGACGCGGCCGCCGGCAACCCGGACACGGCCCTGCTGCCGCCGCTGGGGCCGGCGTTCGCGTGGGCCGTCGCGCAGGGTGACCGGGAGCCGGTCCTGTACGGGCACGCGCCGATCGAACCCGAGCTGGAGCGCCTGGCCCGGGCCGACCTGGACGCGGACGGCGTGGCGGCCGGGCCCGTGGCCGTCACCTCCGGTTCGCTGGACGCGATCGAACGCGTCCTCGCCGCGCATCTGCGGCCGGGCGACACGGTGGCCGTCGAGGATCCCGGCTGGGGCTCCCTGCTCGACCTCGTGCCGGCCCTCGGGCTGCGCCCTGTTCCGGTCGGCCTCGACGACGACGGACCGCTGCCCGAGGACGTGCGCCGTGCCCTGGCCGCCGGGGCGAGCGCCCTGATCGTCACCGACCGGGCGCAGAACCCGACCGGTGCGGCCGTGAGCGCCACGCGCGCGCGTGCCCTGCGCGCCGTCCTGCGGGAACACCCGCAGACGCTGCTGGTCGAGGACGACCACGGACATCGGATCGTCGACCTCCCGCTGCACCCCCTCGCGGGCGTCACCCGGCACTGGGCCTTCGTGCGCTCGGTCGCCAAGGCCTACGGGCCCGACCTGCGGTTCGCCGTCCTCACCGGGGACGACGTCACCCTCGACCGGGTCCGCGGCCGGCAGCGGCTCGGGCCCGGCTGGGTCAGCCGGATCACCCAACGGGCGGTCCTGCGCCTGTGGGCCGACCGCGCGGTGGACGCGCGCGCGGTGGCGGCGGCGTACGGCGGTCGGCGGGACGCGTTGATCGCCGCACTGGCCGGGAGGGGAGTCGAGGCGTACGGGCGCAGCGGGATGAACGTATGGGTTCCCGTGCCGGACGAGACGGGGGCGGTCGCCGGCCTGCTGCACGCGGGATGGGCGGTCGCGCCCGGGGCGCGGTTCCGGGTCCAGGCCCCGCCCGGGATCCGGATCACCGTGTCGACCTTGGCGGCGGGCGAGATCGCGGTGCTGGCGGACGCGGTGGCCGCCGCGGTGCGCGCGGTGCCCGGGAGCGGGTACGTGTAGCGCGATCGATGATCCTCGACGTGCGCCTCGTAGCCTTGCTCACATGTTGAACCTGGAGCGCCTGCGTACCCTCGACTCCCTCGCCCGGCACGGATCGGTCAGCGGGGCCGCGACGGCGCTGCACATCACCACCTCGGCCGTCTCGCAGCAGATGGCCAAGCTGGAGCGCGAGGTCGGGCAGCGGCTGCTCGCCAAGCAGGGGCGCGGCGTGCGGCTGACGGACGCGGGACGGCTGCTCGCCGAGCACGCCTCCCGGATCCTGTCCCAGGTCGAGCTCGCCCAGGCCGATCTGGAGGCCCAACGCGGCCAGGTGGCAGGGGAGTTGAGGCTGTCCGCGTTCCCGACCGCGGCGCGCGGGCTGTTTCCCGTCGCCCTCGCCGCGCTGCGCACCGCGCACCCCGCGCTGCGGTTGCGCTCGTGCGAGATGGAGCCGGAGCGCGGCATCACCGGCGTCCTGCGCGGCGACCTCGACCTCGCCGTCGCCCTGGACTGGTACAACAAGCCGATGCCGGTGCCGGACGGCCTGGTCAAGGCGTCCATCCTCGACGATCCCGCCGACGTCGCCATGCCGGCCGGGCATCCCCTCGCGGGCCGGGACGAGGTGGACCTCGGGGAGTTCGCCGAGGACGAGTGGATCACCTGGGGCGAGGGCGAGTTCTGCCACGAGTGGCTGATGCTCACGCTGCGCTCGCGGGGCGTCGAGCCGATCGTCGGCCACCGGGCGGGCGAGACGCACACCCAACTCGGTCTGGTGGCCGCCGGGTTGGGGGTGTGCATCGCGCCCCTGCTCGGACGGCACCCGATGCCCGAGGGGGTCGTGACGGTACCGCTCAGGCAACGCGTGCGGCGGCATGTGTACGCGGTCTGGCGGGCGGACGCCGACCGCCGCCCGTCGATCCGGGCGGCGGTCGGGGCGCTCAAGGCGGCAGGTCGGGCGGTGAGTTGAGCCGACCGGCCGGAGGGGTCGCCCTACGCGCCGCCCAGCTTGCGGAAGTCCCAGGACACGATCTTCTCCGGGGTCAGTCGCACCCACGCGTGCCGGCCGTCGTGCGGCATCGCGTCCAGGCCGAAGTTCTTGCGGGCGAACAGCGTCTCCACGGCGTCGAGTTCGGCGCACAGCTCGCCCGTGCGCGGGGCCTCGCCCACGAACTCCACGGCGCCGGACAGCTCGACGCCGCGCAGCGCGTCGTACTCCTCGCCCGTGTCGATCACGATCGCCACCCGGGGATCGCGGCGCAGGTCCGCCCAGCGCTTGCTGCGCACGACCGAGTACAGCCAGAGCGCGGTGCCGTCCCAGAGGAACCACAGGGCGCTGACGTGCGGGGCGCCGTCCAAGGACACGGTCGCGACCCGGCAGGTGCGCTGGTCGGCGAGGAACGCGTCCAGCTCGCCCGCGGTCATCATGATCTTCCGGCCCCGGCGCTGAGTGACGGTCATCCGGCCCCCTCATTCTTCTCTTGTGTCGGCCTGTGCCGCTGTCGTCCTGTGCCGTTTTCCTGAAACCCACTGCTTTTCTGAAAGTCCGTCAGAAAAGGATGGGTCTTCTTCCCTCTCCGCGCAATGGCGGTTAGTGTCGCCCGCCCCACACCGAGCCAGGGGGAGTCATGCCGTCCTGCGAAGAGCTCAGCGACCTCCTCGACCCGGCGTCCACCGTCCTGATCACGGTGGAGTGCCAGCAGGGCGTCGTCGGTCCGGATGCCGCGCTGCCCCAACTCGCCCGTGAGGCACGAGAGTCGGGGGCGCTCGCCAACGTCTCCCGGCTGGTGGCCGCCGCCCATGCGAGCGGCGTCCAGGTCGTGCACGCCGTCGCCGAGCGCCGCCCGGACGGCCGGGGCGCGAACCGCAACGCCCGTCTGTTCCGTGCCGCCGAACGCTTCCCCGTCCAGCAGCTCAGCGGTACCGCCGCCACCCGTCTCGCGCCCCCGATCGAGGTCGCCGAGCAGGACCTCGTCGTACGGCGGCTGCACGGGCTGTCGCCCGTCCAGGGCACCGATGTCGACGCCCTGCTGCGCAATCTGGGCTGCCGCACCCTGGTGGTGAGCGGCGTCTCGGCCAACGTCGCGATCCCGAACACCGTCTTCGACGCCGTCAACCGGGGTTACACGGTCGTCGTGCCGTCGGACGCCATCGCGGGGGTGCCTGCCGACTACACCCCCGCGATGATCCGGCACACCCTCGCATTGGTCGCCACGGTCGCGACCACGGACGAGGTGCTGGACTGCCTCCGGCGGACGGCCGTCAGGCCAGAGTGATCGAGTCGCCGCTGACGGTGATCGCCACCTCCGGCAGCGCCTTCTGCGCGGGACCGCTCTTCACGCTGCCGTCCGTGATGGAGAAGTTGCTGTTGTGGCACGGGCAGTTGATCACGCCGTCGGCGATGCTCTTCACCGCACAGCCCTGGTGCGTGCACACCGCGGAGAACGCCTTGTACGTGCCCGCCGTCGGCTGGGTGACGACCACCTTCTCGGACTCGAAGACCTTGCCGCCGCCCTCGGGTATGTCGGCGGTCGTGGTGAGGGCGGCGCCGGCCGCGGCGTTGTCCCCGCCGCCCGTGCCGCCGGTGCTCGCGGCCTCGGTGCTGCCGGTGGAACCGGTGGAACCCGACGTGCCGGCCGACGAGGACGAGCTCGACGAGTCGTCGTCGGAGCCGCCGCACGCGGTCAGCGCGACGGAGAGCCCCGCGGCTCCCGCGGCTGTCACGACGGTACGGCGGGCGGGCCCCGACGCGGACTTGATCGATGCGCTGGTCATGCTGGGGGGTTCCCTTCCAAAGGGGGTGCGTGGATCTGTCAGGAGGTACGAGCCGTGAACGTCGCTTGTTCAGCGCCCCCGCCAAGTCCGGACAGTGTCGAGATCTTGACCCGTTCGACATGAGCACGGCGTAAGCCAGAGCTGTCGCGGAGCTGTCGGCCGGGCATCGTGCCAGGCCCAGTAACCTGGGGCGATGCTCAAGGAAGTCACCGCGACCCGCTATGTCACCCCCCTGCGCGAGGGCGGCTCCTTGCCGGGGCTCGTCGAGGCCGACGACTTCGGTGTATACGTCATGAAGTTCACCGGCGCCGGGCAGGGCCGCAAGACGCTCGTCGCGGAGGTCGTCTGCGGCGAACTCGCGCGCAGGCTGGGCCTGCGGGTGCCCCCTCTGGTGACCGTGGAGCTCGACGTCCTGCTGGGGCTCGGCGAACCCGACCAGCAGGTGCAGGGGTTGCTGAAGTCCAGCGGGGGGACCAACCTCGGCATGGACTTCCTCTCCGGAGCCCTCGGCTTCGACCCGCTCGCCTTCCCGGTGAGCCCCGAGGAGGCCGGCCGGATCGTCTGGTTCGACGCGCTCGTGAACAACGTCGACCGGTCCTGGCGCAACCCCAACCTCCTGGTGCACCGCGGCGACCTGTGGCTCATCGACCACGGCGCCACCATGATCTGGCAGCACAACTGGCCCACCGCCGAGACCTCCGCGGCCCGCCCCTACGATGCCGCCGACCACGCCCTCGCCTCGTTCGGGCCGGACGTCGCGACCGCGGCGGCCGAGCTGGCGCCGCTGGTCACCGCCGACCTCCTCGCCGAGGTCACCGCCGAGATCCCGGACGTCTGGCTGGCGGACGAGCCCGGCTTCGACACCCCGGACGCGCTCCGGCGCGCCTACGCGGCCCCTCTTCTCGCGCGCGCCGCCGTCATCCACGACCGCATCAAGGGGACCGAGTGAACGACGACCGCCACATCATCCGGCCGGGCCAGGGCGGCGACCGGGACGTGTTCGAGTACGCCCTGCTGCGGGTGGTGCCGCGTGTCGAACGCGGCGAGTGCATCAACGCGGGCGTGCTGGTCTACTGCCGCGGCCGGGAATACGTCGGCGCCCGCACCCACCTCGACGAGGCGAAGCTGCTGGCGCTGGACCCGGAGGCGGACGTCGCCGGGGTGCGGGCCGCCCTGCGGGCGGTCGAGGGCGTGTGCGCGGGCGGCGCGGCGGCCGGGCAGGCGGTGCACGACGACGCCGGGCGGCGCTTCCGCTGGCTGATCGCGCCCCGTTCGACGGTCGTCCAGCCGGGGCCCGTGCACACCGGGCTCACCACCGATCCGGCGGCCGAGACGGAGCGGTTGCTTCAGCTGCTGGTGAGGTAATGGATCACACCGGCGACGTGTGGCGTTGACACCGGGTGCCAGGGCTTCTAGCGTCACGTCTGCCGAAGGTACTAAGCGGTCGCTCACCACTCGGGCGCAGCAGACTTCCTCAGGTCAGGCTTTCTCAGGTCGGGCTTTCTCAGGTCAGGCATTCTCAAGGGCGAGGAGAACCAGCAATGTCCACCAATGAGCAGCGGGTCGCCGTGGTCACGGGCGCGGCGCGCGGCATCGGAGCCGCCACCGCCGTACGGCTGGCCGCCGAGGGTCGCGCGGTCGCGGTCGTCGACCTCGACGAGGCCGCCTGCAAGGACACCGTCGAGAAGATCACCGCGGCGGGCGGCAAGGCCATCGCCGTCGGCGCCGACGTCTCCGACGAGGCCCAGGTCGAGGCCGCGATCGCCCGCGTCGTCGCGGAGCTGGGCGCGCCGACGATCCTCGTCAACAACGCGGGCGTGCTCCGCGACAACCTGCTGTTCAAGATGAGCGCCGGCGACTGGGACACCGTGCTCAACGTGCACCTGCGCGGCTCGTTCCTGATGACCAAGGCCGTCCAGAAGCACATGGTCGACGCCGGCTTCGGACGGGTCGTCAACCTGTCCTCCTCCTCGGCGCTCGGCAACCGCGGCCAGGCCAACTACTCCGCCGCCAAGGCCGGTCTGCAGGGCTTCACCAAGACCCTCGCCATCGAGCTCGGCAAGTTCGGCATCACCGCCAACGCCGTCGCCCCCGGCTTCATCGCCACCGACATGACCGCCGCGACCGCCGCCCGCGTCGGCATGGGCTTCGAGGAGTTCAAGGCCGCCGCCGCCACCCAGATCCCGGTCGCGCGCGTCGGCGAGCCCGACGACATCGCCAACGCGATCGCGTTCTTCACGAACGAGGCCGCCGGCTTCGTCTCCGGCCAGGTGCTGTACGTCGCCGGCGGACCGCTCGACTAACGGCCACACGGGACGACTGAGGATCACGAACATGACTGAACTGCCCGCACTCTCCGGCAAGGTCGCCCTCGTCACCGGCGCCAGCCGGGGCATCGGCTACGGCGTCGCCGAGGCGCTCGTCGCCCGCGGCGACCGGGTCTGCATCACCGGCCGCAACGAGGACGCCCTCAAGGAGGCCGTCGAACGGCTCGGCGCCGACCGGGTGATCGGCGTCGCCGGCAAGGCGCACGACCTCACGCACCAGAGGGCCGCCGTCGAACGCACGATGGAGGCCTTCGGCCGCGTCGACTTCCTGGTCAACAACGCCGGCACGAACCCGGTGTTCGGGCCGATCGCCGACCTCGACCTGGAGGTGGCCCGCAAGGTCTTCGAGACCAACGTGGTCTCCGCGCTCGGCTTCGCGCAGAAGACCTGGCACGCCTGGCAGAAGGACAACGGCGGCGCGATCGTCAACATCTCCTCCGTCGCGGGCCTGTCGGCCTCGCCGTTCATCGGCGCGTACGGCATCAGCAAGGCCGCGATGATCAACCTGACCCAGCAGCTGGCGCACGAGTTCGCGCCGCGCGTGCGGGTCAACGCGATCGCCCCGGCCGTGGTGAAGACCAAGTTCGCCGCCGCCCTGTACGAGGGCCGCGAGGCGGAGGCGGCCGCCGCCTACCCGCTGGCCCGGCTCGGCGTGCCCTCCGACATCGGCGGCACCGCCGCGTTCCTGACCTCGGAGCAGTCGGACTGGATCACCGGCCAGACGCTCGTCGTCGACGGCGGGATCTTCCTCAACGCCGGCGTGGCCTGAGCCCCGACGCGCGCGACCGGGCGCCGTTTCCTTGACGGAAACGGCGCCCGTGTCGTCACCTTTGTGTGGCACACGGTGATGACAACGTCGTCAAACCAGAAGTGATCAATACCGCTGCACAGCCGCCGGTTCAGGCCGCGCGGGGCTGCGGTATGGTCTGCCCACCCTTGGCATGGCAGATCGAGGAGCGTGCACGTGTTCAACCGGAACCGATCCTTGCAGCAGGTGGCTGCGATCGTGTCCATATCCCTGGTGGCCGGGTGCAGCCTCCTGGGCGAGGAGGGCTCCGACGACGCCGGACCGATCGTCGTCGGCACCACCAGTGCTCCGAGCACGCTGGACCCCGCCGCCGCCTGGGACGGCTCATGGGAGCTGTTCCGCAACATCTACCAGACGTTGCTGAGCTACCCCACCGGGGCGACGGAGCCGCAGCCCGACGCGGCCAAGTCCTGTGCGTTCACGGACACCACGAACCGCACGTACAAGTGCGAACTGCGCGACGGCCTCAAGTTCTCCAACGGCGACAAGATCGACGCGAAGGCCGTGAAGCACTCGATCGACCGGATCCGGGCGATCAACGCGCCCACCGGCCCCAACGGGCTCCTGGGCAGCCTGGACAGCGTCGAGACCAAGGGCGACAACGAGGTGCTCTTCCGCCTCAACAAGGCCGACGCCACCTTCCCGTTCGTGCTCGCCACCCCCGGCATGTCCCTCGTCGACCCCGACGACTACCCCGCGAACTCCCTGCGCAAGGACGACGGCATCGTCGGCTCCGGGCCCTACCGGCTGCAGTCCTACGAAGCGGGCAAGCAGGCCGTCCTCGTGCGCAACGACAACTACGAGGGCTTCGCCGACCGCAAGAACGACGCGGTGACCATCCGCTACTTCCAGGACTCCGGCGACATGGTCAAGGCCCTGCGCGCCAAGGACATCGACATCACCTACCAGGGCCTCGCCGCCGACGACATCGTCGATCTGGAGAGCAAGGGCGCCGGCAACGAGGGGCTGCAGCTCGTCGAGGCCGCCGGCAGCAACATCAACTACCTGGTGTTCAACCCCAAGGCCGAGTGGTCGAACAAGATCGCCGTGCGCCGGGCCATCGCCCAGGTCATCGACCGCAAGGCGATCGCGCACAAGGTCTACAAGGACACCGTCGACCCGCTGTACTCGATGGTCCCGAGCGGTCTCACCGGCCACACCAGCGCCTTCTTCGACTCCTTCGGCGACCCCAGCACGGCCAAGGCCCGCTCGATCCTCACCGAGGGCGGGATCACCGAGACCGTCCCGCTGACGCTCTGGTACACCTCCGACCGCTACGGCTCCGACACCGCCCTGGAGTTCAAGGAGATCAAGAGCCAGCTGGAGGCCTCGGGCCTGTTCTCGGTCACCCTGAAGAACCGCCCCTGGAACACCTACGTGCTCGGTTACCAGAACGGCGAGTACCCGGTGTTCGGGCGCGGCTGGGCCCCGGACTTCCCGGACGCCGACAACTTCATCGCCCCGTTCGTCGGCGACCAGAACGCGCTCGGCACGCCCTACCCGGCGAAGGAGATCACCCAGGTGCTGCTGCCGCGCTCCCGCGAGGAGAGCGACCGCGCCAACGTGGTGAAGGACTTCGAGGAGGCCCAGCAGATCCTCGTCGAGGACGCCCGGCTGCTGCCGCTGTGGCAGGGCAAGCAGTACATCGCCTCCTCCGAGGACGTCTCGGGCGGAGAGCGCGCCCTGGACCCGTCGACGATCATGATGGTCTGGGAGCTGTCGCGGAAGACCAGCTGGTAGTCGTCCGGCAGTCGTGGACAGGGCGCTCCGCGGGGCCGGTTGTCAGTGGTCGCCTGTAGGTTCTGTGGTCTGGAAGTGACCGCACAACGGAGGACGTTGACGTGACCGACATCGCCATGCTGCCCGAGTCCTGGCACGGGGTTCTGGGCGACGAACTGGAGCAGCCCTACTTCAAGGAGCTGACGGAGTTCGTCGAGGAGGAGCGGGCGAACGGGCCCGTCTACCCTCCGCGCGAGGAGGTGTTCGCCGCACTCGACGCGACGCCGTACGACCGGGTGAAGGTGCTCGTCCTCGGCCAGGACCCGTACCACGGCGAGGGCCAGGGGCACGGCCTGTGCTTCTCGGTGCGGCCGGGAGTGAAGATCCCGCCGTCGCTGCGGAACATCTACAAGGAGATGCACGAGGAGCTGGGCACCCCGATCCCCGACAACGGCTACCTGATGCCGTGGGCCCAGCAGGGCGTCCTGCTGCTCAACGCGGTCCTCACGGTCCGCTCGGGCGAGGCGAACTCGCACAAGGGCAAGGGCTGGGAGAAGTTCACGGACGCGGTGATCCGCGCCGTGGCCGACCGGCCCGACCCGGCCGTCTTCGTGCTGTGGGGCAACTACGCGCAGAAGAAGCTCCCGCTCATCGACGAGAGCCGGCACATCGTCGTCAAGGGCGCCCACCCCTCGCCGCTGTCGGCGAAGAAGTTCTTCGGCTCCCGTCCGTTCACGCAGATCGACGCGGCTGTGGCGCAGCAGGGCCACGAGCCGATCGACTGGACGATCCCCAACCTGGTCTGACCGACCCGACCCCCGCGGCCCGGTGCCGCCTGCCCCTGATCGCCGGTGCGTACGGCTAGCGTCGACGCATCGGCGCAAGGGAGGCCTGGGTGGCGGAGAGACAGGGGCGGACGGCGTCGGAGGCGCTGCTCACGCGGATCGGGCAGGTCGTGATGCTGCACCACGGGGGAGACCGCGAGGAGGCCCGGCACCGGCTCCTCGACCTGTGGACGGAGATCGGTGAGGACGGCGACCCGCTGCACCGCTGCACCCTCGCCCACTACCTGGCCGACACCCACGACGACCCTTCGGACGAACTGGCGTGGGACCTGCGGGCGCTGACCGCGGCGCAGGAGCACGAGGGGTCGGTGGAACTGCGGGCGCTCCATCCGTCGCTGCACCTCAACCTGGCGGCGGACTACCTGAAGCTCGACCGCGTCGAGGCCGCCCGGACCCATGTGCGCAGGGCCCGCCGGGCGGCCGCGGCGCTGGGGGACGACAGCTACGGGGACGGCGTCCGGGCCGCGATCAGCAGGATGGAGCTGCGCCTGGGGGAGGGGGAGTGGCGGCGGGAGCGTTGAGTCCTCAACGCCCGTAGGCCTGTTCGCAGATCACCGCCTCCGGGCTGTCCTGCCGCCATCCGCCGTACTTCCGGCCGAGCGCGCACACATCGGTGTTCCTGCGCACCTCCGCCTCCACGTCCGGGAGCTCCACGCGCGGCGGTGCGTGCCGTCGCGGCGCCGGGTGGGGCGGCCGGGAGTGCGGACGCGAACGGGGCGCGGGCGGCTGCTCGGCCGGCGCCGCCGCCGTCCGCCGCCGCTGTGCGGGGGTCGCCGGCGCCGTCGGTTCCGGCTTCCGGGACGGCGCGATCATCTCCAGCGCCTCACGGGCCGGCGCCTGCACGATCTGCGTCTCGGCCCGCCCGTCCGGCCGCGGAACGGACGGTCGCGACGGTGCCATGGCCGGACCCGGCGCGGGCGGACTCTGGACGGTCATGCACCCGGAGAGGGCCGAGAAGGCCACGGTGACCAGGAGTGTGGCGGTGGTTGTCGTTCGATGCACCCGCGCAACTCTGGTGGCTGTGACCGTCCCAGCGACAGCGGACCACCCGAGGTTGCCCCGCACGGGTGATCTCGTACCCCGTACGGAGGGAGCGGACCCGGACACGCTGACGGCCACCGCCCGCCCCGAGCACGGGCCCTACTCCCCGGTCGCGCCGTCGATGCGCTCCCGGACGAGGTCGGCGTGGCCGTTGTGCCGGGCGTACTCCTCGATCATGTGGGTGTAGATCCAGCGCAGGCTGAACCGTTCGTCGGTGAACCGGCTCCTGCCGCGCGAGAGTTCGTCCAGGGCGAAGCCGGCCGCGTACCGCCGGGCCACCTCGATCTCGGCCTGCCAGGCGGCGTGGGCCTCGGCCCAGGTGTCCTGCTCGCTGAGGTGGAACTCGCCGTCCCGGTCCTCGTCGCTGTAGTAGATCGGCTCCGCGCCGTCGCCCACGAGCACCCTGCGGAACCAGCTGCGCTCCACCTCCGCCATGTGCCGCACCAGGCCCATCAGGGACAGTTCGGACGGCGGCACCGAGGCGGTGCGGAGCTGGGCGTCGGTGAGGCCCGCGCACTTCATCGCCAGGGTCTGCCGGTGGTAGTCCAGCCAGCCCTCCAGCATGGTGCGTTCGTCGGCGTTCAAGGCGGGTGCGGTGCGCGGCGAAGTCGTCATCCCCGCATGGTGACCTCGGTGCGCCCGCGCCCACCACGGGTTTTCCGGCGGGCCGTATGCTGCCGGGGAGGCAGGCGAGAGTTGAGGGAGTGCCCCGTGAAGGTCGGCTGTATCGGACTCGGAGACATCGCGCAGAAGGCGTATCTGCCGGTGCTCGGCGCGTTGCCCGGGGTCGAGCTCCATCTCCAGACCCGCACCCCGGCCACCCTCGACCGGGTCGCCGACACCCTTCGGCTGCCCCACGGGCAGCGGCACCGCGACCTCGACGCGCTGCTCGCCGTCGGCCTGGACGCGGCCTTCGTGCACGCGCCGACCGCCGCGCACCCCGAGATCGTCGCGCGGCTGCTGGAAGCGGGCGTCCCGACGTACGTCGACAAGCCCCTGGCCTACGAACTCGCCGACTCCGAAAGGCTGGTGACGCTCGCGGAGGCACGCGGCACGTCCCTCGCCGTCGGTTTCAACCGGCGTTTCGCGCCCGGCTACGCGCAGTGCGCCGACCATCCGCGCGAGCTGATCCTCATGCAGAAGAACCGGATCGGACTGCCCGAGGAACCGCGCCGGATGGTCCTCGACGACTTCATCCACGTCGTCGACACCCTGCGCTTCCTGGCGCCGGGCCCGGTCGACGACGTGACCGTGCGTGCCCGCGTCGAGGACGGACTGCTGCACCACATAGTCCTCCAGCTCAGCGGGGACGGCTTCACCGCGCTCGGTGTGATGAACCGGCTCAGCGGTTCGAACGAGGAGATCCTGGAGGTGTCCGGGCAGGACACCAAGCGGCAGGTCGTCAACCTCGCCGAGATCGTCGACCACAAGGGGCAGCCGACCGTGCGGCGGCGCGGCGACTGGGTGCCGGTGGCCCGGCAGCGCGGCATCGAGCAGGCGGTCCTCGCCTTCCTGGACGCCGTCCGCGCGGGCAAGGTGCTCAGCGCCCGGGACGCGCTGGCGACTCACGAACTGTGCGAGCGGGTGGTCCGAGCGGCGCTGGAGCGGTCCGCCGCAGCCTGACCGCCCGCGTTCCCTCCGTGAGCCCGAGGGCCACCAGCACCAGCAGGGCCAGATGGACCGGCCAGTCGCCGTAACGGACGTACGGGGTGACGCCGTCGGCGAGCGGGACGTCGTAGACGGCCGTCGTGCTCGCCTCCGTGCCCAGCTGTGAGCCGATGCGCCGGCCGCTCGCGTCGTACACGGCGGAGACACCGGTGAGGGTGGAGTGGACGAACGGCCGCCCGGTCTCCGCGGCGCGCAGCGCGCCCAGCGAGGCGTGCTCCGCGGGCGCCCAGCTGTGCTGGAAGGTGGAGGTCGACGACTGGCCGACCAGCACGTCGCTGCCGTCCTCGGCGAGGTTGCGGCTCATGTCGGGGAACGCCGTCTCGAAGCACACCATCGGCCCGACGCGCAGGCCCGGCGCGGCGTCCATCACGACCTGCCCGGCGCCGCGCCGCCGGTCCTCGCCGGCCGCCTTGCCGACGGAGGTGGCCCAGCCGAGCAGCGAACGGGCCGGTATGTACTCCCCGAACGGCACCAGCCGCATCTTGTCGTACCGGCCGCCGGTCGGGCCGTCGGGGCCGACGAGGATCGAGCTCTTGTAGATGCCGGGCCGGTCGGAGCGGCGGGCGTCGACGTTGACGAGGATGTCGGCGCCGGTCGCCCGGGACAGCCGCGCGAGACGATCGGCCAGATCCGGCCGGTCGGCGAGGTCGTACCCGACGCTGCTCTCGCCCCAGACGATCAGATCGACGTCCTGACCGACCAGCCCTCGGGTCAACTGCTCCTCGCGGTCGAAGCGCCGGTCGGGCCCGTCGATCACACCCGGCTGGACGACGGCGATCCGGGCCTGCCCGTCGACGTCGGGGCGCGGCGCCCACACCCAGGCGGCCGAGGCCGTCGCGGCGGTGGCGACGAGCCCGGCGACGGCCGGCGCCCGCGACGCGGGGAGGGCGATGAGGACGGCGGCCGCCACGTTGACCGCCACCACCAGCAGGCTCAGCAGCCACACCCCGCCGACGGAGGCGAGCCGCAGCGCGGGCTGCACCTGCCACTGACTGGCCCCGAGCATGCCCCACGGTCCGCCGAGCCCCTGCCAGGAGCGGACGAGTTCGACGGCCAGCCAGGCCGAGGGCAGGACGAGGAGCGCGGCCGCCACCCGGCTGCGGGACGGCCTCGCGTCCGCGGCGAGGTACCGGCGCACCAGCCAGCCCCACGGCGCCCACAGGGCGCCCAGCAGGGCGGCGATGACGAACGTGAACACGTTCAGGGACGGCAGCAGCCAGTGGTGCATGGCCAGCATGAAGCCGAACCCGCCGCTCCAGCCGTCGTACGCCGCCCGCCGCGCCGTCGGCGCCGAGCGGGCGAGCAGGATCCAGGGGACGAGCGCGAGGTAGGCCCACCACCACAGGGCCGGCGCCGGGAACGCGAGCACGGGCAGCGCGCCCGCGAGAGCCACGACGGCCGAACGCCGCCAGGGGGTGGTGAGCCAGTGTCCGAACCCCTGCGTGTACCCCTGCATGCCTCCAGTGTGCGCGCCGCGGACGATCTCCGACAGAGTGCTTTTCGGCTCCGTGGGAGCGCGTTTCGGCTCAGTCGGGCACGACCCCCCGGTTCAGCCGGGCAGTCGTCGCCATTTCTCCTGGACGACCACCTCGCGCACCCGCCAGCCGTCGTGCGTGCGCAGCAGACCGAAGGCGTACCGGCCGCCGCAGACGAAGTCGGGCGCGCCGGCCGGGGACCCGTCGGGGCCGTCGGCGGTCAGCCGCATCGGGTTGACGTAGTCGGCCTGCACCCGGGCGGTGTCTCCGGTGTCCTGGTCCAGGATCCCGAAGCGCACCCGGCGGTTGACGATGAGGTGCTGCCGCATCGCGAACACCCGCATGCTCTCCGCGAGCCAGGCGGCGACGTTCCCGGCCTCCCCCTCGATACCGCCGGCGGAACGGTAGTCCGCCCTTCCGTCCGATGCGAACAGTTCCCGGTACGCCGTCCAGTCACCGTCGTCCACCGCCACGGCGTAGTCGGTGATCAACCCGTCGACGGCCAGTCGGTCCATCACGGTGGCGAGCTCCACACGCTGCGTCATGGCCCGAGTCTTCGGTATGGGAGCTGATCAGCCAAGGTCTGTGCGGGTGTCGATCCCACGTACGGCTTCCGCGCCCCTCGATTCTCGGCCTTCCATGATCGGTCGTTGCCGTTTCGTGACCGTCCGGGCCTGGTCCGGTCACATGCCGAGCCCACCGTGAGTGACCACGGCATCGAGCCGTGACCGTGTACTCGATCAGTTGGGGAGCAGACATGCGACGACTCGGAACCGCGTTGGCGGCCTTAGCGCTTGCGGGAGCCGGCCTCGCGGGAACGGCGGTGACGGCGCAGGCCGACACCGGCGCGTCGGCGGTGTGCGAGACCGGGTGGGGGAGCCTGGAGAAGCGGGTGACGCCGGCGGAGGACTACCGGCCTCCGGTGACGAACGTCAGGACCGGTCAGCACGAGTGCTTCGACCGCCTGGTCATCGACTACAAGGGCGGCTCGGGGACCGGCGACATCGGCTACCGCGTCAAGTACGTCGACAAGCTGATCTCGGTCGGCACGGGGGAGGTCCCCATCTCCGGCGGAGCGATCCTGCAGATCGCCGTGTCGCCCAACCACGACCCGGAGACCGGCACGAACTCCTACCCGGGCACGCACGGGCAACCGCTGCCCGGAGTCGACATCACGGGCTACCAGACCTTCAAGGACACGCGATACGTCGACGGCCTCGAGGACGATGTCGTCATCGGGGTCGGCGTGCGGGCGCGGCTGCCGTTCCGCGTGACGCAGTCGGGCGACCGCCTGATCATCGACGTCGCACACTCCTGGAACGCCACCTCCTGAGCCACAGGCCCGGGGAGGGTCCCGCACGGCCTCGAGGCAGCCGCCTTGGGGCCGTGCCGTGCGTGGTCGCCGGTTCGCGCCCCGGAGCGATCCGCCCGAGTCGCGGCCGTCCACGGCGCGTGCGAGTCTGAGACTGCGCACTGGTGACCGCCGGGTGGGGACTCTCGATCGGAGGCGCCCCATGAATCCTGTCACCGCGTCGCCTGTGCGGGTCGAGGCGTTCCTCGACCCCAGGCTGTCCAGATGGCTCTGGCTGGTGAAGTGGTTCCTGGCCATCCCGCACTACGTCGTGCTGTTCTTCCTGTGGATCGGGTTCGTCCTCGTGACGATCGTGGCGTTCTTCGCCATCCTGTTCACCGGCCGATACCCGCAGGCCCTCTTCGCCTTCAACGTCGGCGTGCTGCGCTGGAACTGGCGGGTCGCCTACTACGCCCACGCCGCGCTCGGCACCGACCGGTACCCGCCGTTCACCCTCGCGGACGTCCCCGACTACCCGGCGCGGCTGGACGTCGCCCACCCCGAGCGGCTCTCCCGCGGACTGGTCCTGGTCAAGTGGTGGCTGCTGGTGATCCCGCAGTACATCGTCGTCGGGATCTTCACCGGTGGGTGGGGCTGGGGGTGGTCGGGAGACGGCGGCTGGCGCGGCGTCGGCCTGATGCCGTTCCTCTCCCTCGTCGCCGTGGTCGTCCTGGCGTTCACCGCCCGCTACCCGGTCCACCTCTTCGACCTGCTGATCGGGCTGGCCCGCTGGTGCGCGCGGGTGATCGCGTACGCCGCGCTGATGACCGACGCGTACCCGCCGTTCCGGCTCGACATGGGCGGACGGTCCGAACCGCCGACGACGACTTCGCCGACGGCGCCGGGCGGTTCCGGTCGGTAGCGCCGCGGCGGCCTACCGAGGGACCGGGGCCGTCGGCGAAGTCGAGGCCGTCGGCGCCATGACGTGCCGTCCGACGAGTTCGTACGACCTCAGGCGGTCGGTCAATGAGTACACCGGTGTGACCAGCATGAGTTCGTCCGCGCGGGTCGCCGCGGCCAGATCCGTCAGGCGCCGCGCGACGGTCTCGGGTGAACGGCAGGGTGATCATGCGGTCGGTGTAGGGAGGGCCCGGCACGGTCCGAGCGGTTCCGAACGGAGGCTGACGGGACCGGGACTCAGGCCGCCGTGACCACGTCACCGCGGATCGCCGTGGCCCACTCGACCACCAGCAGTTCGTACTCGGCCCGCTCCTGGGTGGACAGCGACCCGCCGGCGCGCAGCCAGAGGGCCCGGATCCGCTCGTTTAACTCGGCAGCGGACCGCACGGAACCAGGGAAGACGGAATCGGGGGACATGCGGCAAAGACTAGGCGCATGCACTGACACTGCGCTACGGGACGGCTACCCACACCGGTATGGGCTTGGTCACGGTTGATCGATCATCAACGGGGGCCGCGCTCCGGCGAGTTCGGGATCAGCCCGCCGACTCCGCCGCGTGCGGGCTCAGCGACCCCGTGGCGACCAGCGCGATGATGACGATGCCCAGGACGACGCGGTAGTACACGAACGGCATGAAGGACTTCGTGCTGATGAACTTCATGAACCACGCGATGACCGCGTACCCGGTGACGAAGGCGATCACCGTGGCGAACATCGTGGGCCCCCACGCCACATGGCCGCCCTCCAGCGCGTCCTTCGTCTCGAAGACGCCGGAGGCGAGGACCGCCGGAATGGCCAGCAGGAAGGAGTAGCGGGCCGCGGCCTCGCGCTTGTAGCCCATGAACAGGCCGCCGCTGATGGTGGCGCCGGAGCGGGAGACGCCGGGGATGAGGGCGCAGGCCTGGCAGAGGCCGAAGATCAGACCGTCCTTGACGCCGAGGTTCTCCAGGCTCTTGCGCTGCTTGGGCGCGCGGTGTTTCCCGCCCGTCTCGTCCCGGGCCGCCAGCCGGTCGGCGATGCCGATCACGATGCCGACGACGACGAGCATGGTCGCGGTGATCCGCAGATCCCGGAACGGTCCCTCGATCTGGTCCTTGAGGGTGACGCCCAGCAGCCCGATCGGGATCGAGCCGACGATCACCAGCCAGCCCATCTGGGCGTCGTGGTCCTTGCGCATCGTCTTGTCGAAGAGCGACCGGCTCCAGGCCGCGATGATCCGGCCGATGTCCTTGCGGAAGTAGATCAGCACCGCCGCCTCCGTGCCGATCTGGGTGATCGCCGTGAAGGCGGCGCCGGGGTCCTCCCAGCCGGAGAACGCCGCGGTCAGCCGCAGATGCGCGCTGGAGGACACGGGGAGGAACTCGGTCAGCCCCTGGACGAGTCCGAGGATGAGAGATTCGAACCAAGACATGAGGTGTGGAAGTCCAAGCGCCGATCGGAAGGGGCGACCGCGACGGCAGGGCGCGCCGCGTCCGGAGATCAAGACTGTGCAAAGGAAGGGTAGCGGTCCCGTGTGACAGGTTCGCCACAGGGGTTTCGCGGGCAACGTGGACTGCGCCGTTCGACCACGTGTGAGCTGCGGCATTCCTCCGCCGCAGGCTCGGACGCCCGGATGGTTGACCCGCCGCCCGGCCGCCGCATACGTTGCCTCCGAGGGGAAAGCGCTTGCTGTGCGTGCGTGCCGCACGCTTCCTGCTCGGTTGCTGGCTCGTCGGCCGTTCGGCCGTTCGTCGGAGGAGTGCTGATCACGCCCATGTCCCCATCCACTCCGCTGCCTGTCCCCCTCGACGGCCGCCGGATCCGGGCCGCCGTCATCGGCACCGGCGCCATCGGACGCGGCTCTCATCTGCCCGCGCTCCAGCAGCTCGCCGCCGAGGGCGAGACCGAGGTCGTGGCGGCCGTCGACATCGATGCCACCGCCGTCAGGGCGTTCTGCGAGGAGGGCGGCGTCCCGCACGCCTACACCGACCTCGAACTGATGCTCGCGGAGCAGCGCCCGGACCTGGTGACCATCTGCACCCCGCCGACCCTGCACCGCGAGCAGAGCGTGGCCGCGCTGCGGGCGGGCGCCTGGGTGTGGTGCGAGAAGCCGCCCGTGCCGACCCTCGCCGACTACGACGCCGTCGAGGCGGCGGAGGGCGAGAAGGCGGGGCCGTACTCCTCGATCGTGTTCCAGCACCGCTTCGGGTCCGGCTCGCGGCACGTGCGACGGCTGCTCGCCGAGCAGGCCCTCGGGCGGCCGCTCGTCGCGCACTGCCAGACCACCTGGTACCGCGACACCGCCTACTACGCCGTGCCCTGGCGCGGTCGCTGGCAGACCGAGGGCGGCGGCCCGGCGATGGGCCACGGAATCCACCAGATGGACCTGCTGCTCGACCTCCTCGGCCCGTGGAGCGAGGTGCGGGCCATGGCCGGCCGGCTCGTGCACGACGTGGAGACGGAGGACGTGTCCACCGCCCTGGTCCGCTTCGAGAGCGGGGCCATGGCCACCGTCGTCAACAGCGTCCTGAGCCCCGACGAGGTCAGCCGCATCCGGATCGACTGCGAGCGCGCCACCGTCGAGCTCACCCACCTCTACGGCCACTCCAACGCCAACTGGAGCATCACCCCCGCCCCGGAAGTCCCGGGCGAGGAGGCGGCTGCCTGGCAGGACTTCGGCCCCGACGTCCCGAGTTCGCACCTCGCGCAGCTGCGCGAGCTGGTCGCCGGCATGCGCGCCGGGCAGCGGCCGCGCAGCAGCGGCGCGGACGGCCGGACCAGCCTGGAGCTGATCTCCGCGCTGTACAAGTCGGCGTTCACGGACACGACGGTGCGGCGGGGCGAGATCGGGCCCGGCGACCCCTACTACACGGCCCTGCACGGGGGCGCCCCGGGCTGGGCGCCGGGCACGGCCCCGGTGGGCGTGGAGGTGCCGGCATGAGCGGGGACCTGCGTCTCGTCCACGCCCACGGCGACCGCATCACGGTGACCGACCCGGCCACCGGCGTCGAACTGCTCGCCTACGTCTACCGGCCCGAGGCGGCCTGGGAGGCGCCGCGGCCGTACATCCACCCGCTGCGGACCCTCGCCGGCGACGTCGTCACCGACTACCGGCCCAACGACCACCGCTGGCACAAGGGGCTGTCGCTGACCGCCTCGCACCTGTCGGGCGCGAACCTGTGGGGCGGCAACTCCTATGTCCACGGCGAGGGGTACCTCGAACTCCCCGAGCGGGTCGGCTCGATGGCGCACGTCGGCTTCGACGAGGTGTCCGCGGCCGGCGGCCGGGTCGTCATCGCCGAGCGGCTGACCTGGCATCCGTCCAGCGGTGAGCTGTGGGCGGAGGAGGCGCGCCGGATCGAGGTTCACGACGTCGACCCGGACGCCGGATCCTGGGCGCTGACCTGGACCAGCGCCGTCACCAACCGCCGCGACGAGCCGCTGCGCTTCGGCAGCCCGACCACCGCCGGGCGGGAACTGGCCGGCTACACGGGCCTGTTCTGGCGCGGTCCGCGCGCCTTCCGGGACGGCCGGATCATCGGACCCGAGGGCGAGGGGCCCGGGCTGATGGCCTCGCAGAGTCCCTGGCTCGCCCTCTCCGGCGAGCACGACGGCGCCGACGGACACGCCACGGTCGTCTTCGCACACGCCCCCGAGAACGACCACTCCGGCGCCGGCGGGACCCACCCCGCCCACTGGTTCGTCCGCAACGAGCCCTTCGCGGGCATCGCCCCTTCCTGGTCGTTCTTCGACGAGCTGGAGCTCGCCCCCGGCGACACGCTCACCCGCCGCTACCGCGTGGTGGTGGCCGACGGCGCCTGGGAGCGGGAGGAGATCGCCGAGTACCTTCAGGCGCATTCGTGGTGAGCCAGTACGCGGGACTGCCCGGCGGGGTCGCCGTCTCGCACCTGCGCGTGTACGACTGGCCCGCCGCCGACGGTCTGCACGGCGGAACCCCCCATATGCACCTGACGTGTTCCGAGGGGTACGTCGTCACGGCCGGGCACGGCGCGGTGCAGACCCTGACGGCGTCCGGGTACGAGGTCACGCCCCTCGCACCCGGCACGGTCGCCTGGTTCACGCCGGGCACCGTCCACCGGCTGGTCAACGAGGACGACCTGCGCATCACCGTCCTGATGCAGAACAGCGGGCTGCCGGAGGCCGGCGACGCCGTGCTCACCCTGCCGCCCGAGTACCTCACCGACCCCGAGACGTACGCCGCCGCGACCGTGATCCCGGCCGACGCCCCCCGGGAGGAGCAGGCCCGGATCGCCCGTGCCCGGCGCGACCTCGCGCTGGAGGGCTACCGCGCGCTGCGCGAGGCGGCGGACGATCCGGCCGCCCTGGCCGCCTTCCACCGGTCCGCCGCCGCGCTGGTGGAGCCCCGGCTCGCCGCGTGGCGTGAGCGCTGGCTCCGCGGTGCGCGGGCGGCCGCGCAGGCCACGGGCGAGCAGCTCGACCGGCTCTCGGAGGGTGATGTGTCCTACCTCGCCGAGGCCGCCGTCCGGGCCGAACAGCCCTCGTCCCACGGTAAGTTCGGGATGTGCGGGTGGCTGGACGTGTACGCGTTGCCATAGTGCCGGGTCATCAGCGCACGGGGGATCGGCTGACGTAGTTTCCCTGATACCCCTGCGGCTTCCCTGCCGGAATGATCCAATCGAGCGATGCCGAGAGCGGGGAGTCAGCGCGTGCGGATCAGAGTGACGGCGGCGGTTCTGTTCGCAGCGGTGCTGGTGGCCGGATGCGGTGGCAGCGACGATTCCGATGCGAAGGCCACGGAATCCGCGGCGGCACAAGGGTCTTCGTCCGGGTCCGGGTCCGGTTCCGGGTCCGGATCGGCGTCGGTCTCGGCTGCCGCGTCGGAGGCGCCCGCCGAACCGCTCGGCGAGGCTCAGCTGAAGTCCGCAGCGCTGGTCGGCGGTGACGTGGACGGTTACCAGGTCACCGACTTCCCCGTGAAGCCCGACGGCGATTCCACCGCCCGGCCCGCGGACTGCCAGCCGCTGGAGAACATGCGCACCGCCTCGCCCGACCCGGGACCCAAGGCGTTCGTCGGCCTCCTCGCCTTCGGGGGAGCCGGCCCCACCGCGGGTTCCGCCACCACCATCGGCCTCATGGCCTACGACCAGGCCGACGCGGAGGGCATCCTCGACGGCCTCCGCGCCGCCCTGAAGAAGTGCACCGCCTACGAGGGAGGGGTGCCCGCCCGCACCACCGCCAAGGCCGCCACCGCCCCCGACGCGGGCGACGACGCCGTCGCCTTCGGCCTCCAGACCCAGGGGGACAGCGCGGACGCGTTCGTGGTGGTGCGCAGCGGCGCCACGGTGGTCCTGTTCTACACCGCCGCCGGCACCGGCTCCGCGGCGGAGGTGCCGACGGAACTGGTCACCGCGCAGATCCGGAAGCTGGGAGCCTGAGGGTCGTCCCGTGACCGGGGTCCGCGGGTGCGGTCGCGCTCCCGACCGGTGATCGGTGCGCTCGGCGGGCAGGTCGGGTCACCGCGAACCACGGGACGTCGACCGCCGCGTGCCCGGCTCCGGCGCCACCCGCTCTCCTTGGACGCCACAGCCCGCGAGCACGGTGGCCGCGCACGCGGCCACCGCCGCCCGCGCGCCCGCGCGGTGCGGCTTCAGGCGGCCGACGGGCCCGCCACCGTCCAGCCCGGAGCCTGCGGGTGGGCGCTCACGTCCTCGTGGCGGACCTGGTCGCCGCAGGCCGCGCAGGTGACCACGGGGACCAACTCGTTGCCGCAGACGTGCGCGAGCACCATGGGGCGGTCGTCGTCCTCACGGAGATGGCGGTCGCCCCACGCCATGAGGGTCATCAGGACCGGCTCCAGTTCGAGGCCCGCCTGCGTGGGCCGGTACTCGAAGCGCTGCGGGCGCTCGCTGTAGGCGCGCTTGGTGAGGATCCCCGCGTCGACGAGGCGGCGCAGCCGGGTGGCCAGGATGTCGCGCGGGGCGCCGATGTTGCGCACCAGCTGGTCGAAGCGGGCGTTGCCCAGGCACACCTCCCGCAGGACGAGCAGGGAGTACTTCTCGCCGACGAGGGCGAGGGCGTCGGCGACGGAACAGGGTCGCGGGTCTTTGGTGGCGGCCATGGCCCCAATCCTAAGGGAGGGTTTGATTTTCCAACTCATGGAGCTATGGTGAGTTTGGATTTCCTACTGACCGGTAGCTGTGGAGGCCGCACCCATGCGTGACGCAGTCATCGTCGAAGCCGTACGCACCCCGATCGGCAAGGGCAAGCCGAACGGCTCCCTCGCCCACGTCCACCCCGTCGAACTCCTCGCCCACACCCTGCGCACCCTCGTCGACCGTTCTGGCGTCGATCCCGCACTGATCGACGACGTGATCGGCGGCACCGTCGACCAGGTCGGCGAGCAGGCCATGAACACCACCCGCTACGCGCTGCTCTCGGCGGGCTTCCCGGAGACGGTCCCCGCGACCACCGTCGACCGGCAGTGCGGCTCCTCCCAGCAGGCCGTGCACTTCGCCGCGCAGGGGGTACTCTCCGGCGCCTACGACCTTGTCGTGGCCTGCGGTGTCGAGTCGATGAGCCGGGTGCCGATGTGGTCCAACGTGCCGCCCGGCAAGGACCCCTTCGGCCCCGGCGTCGCCGCGCGCTACCCGGAGGGACTCGTCCCGCAGGGCATCAGCTCCGAACTCATCGCCGCCAAGTGGTCGATCACGCGGGAGCAGATGGACGGCTTCGCGGTCTCCTCGCACCACAAGGCCGCCGCGGCCTGGGAACAGGGTCTCTTCGACGCCGAGGTCGCGCCCCTGGAGGGCGTCTCGCGCGACGAGTGCGTACGGCCCGGGAGCACCCCCGAGATCCTCGCCGGGCTCAAAGCGGCCTACTACGACCCGGCGTTCGCCGAACGCTTCCCGCAGATCGAGTGGAACGTCACCGCGGGCAACGCGAGCCCGGTCAACGACGGCGCCTCCGCCGTACTGATCACCTCGAGCGAGACCGCCGCCCGTCTCGGCCTGCGCCCGCTCGCCCGGCTGCACAGCTTCGCCGTCACCGGATCCGACCCGCTGCTGATGCTCACCGGCGTCATCCCGGCGACCGAGAAGGTGCTGCGCAGGGCGGGACTGAGCCTCGACGACATCGACCTGTTCGAGGTCAACGAGGCGTTCTCCAGCGTCGTGCTGGCCTGGCGGCAGGAGACCGGCGCCGACCTCGGCAAGGTCAACGTGCACGGTGGCGCGATCGCCCTCGGCCACCCGCTCGGCGCGAGCGGCACCCGTCTGACGACGACCCTCGTCCACGCGATGCGCGAACGAGGCGCCCGCTACGCCCTGCAGACGATGTGCGAGGCGGGCGGGCTGGCCAACGCGATGATCCTCGAAGGCGTGTAGGAGTCAGGGCCTGCGCAGGTGGTGGCGCTTGCGCCAGGCCATCACCGCGCCCGCCACGGTCGGCAGCGCGATGGAGGCCAGTGCGATCAGGAAGGCCGGCGAGGTCGGCGCAGAGGCGCGGGCGCCGGCGACGACGTAGGCGGCCGTGTTGGGGATCGAGCCCAGCGCGGTCGCCACCAGGAAGGGCGTCCAGCCCATGCGGGAGACGGCCGCGCAGTAGTTCACGCCCCAGAACGGCAGCCCGGGGAACAGCCGCGCCGCGAGCATCGAGCGCATCCCGTGCCGGCTCAGCTGGCCGTCCGCCGCGGTCAGCAGCCGACCGCGCAGCAGCGGCCTTAGCGCGTCCTGGCCCAGCATGCGGCCGAGGCCGAAGGCGAGGCCGGCGCCCAGCACGGTGCCCGCCAGCGAGGCGCCGAGCCCCACCGCCGAGCCGAACAGCGCGCCCGCGGCCAGGTTCAGCAGCGGTCTCGGCACGAACGCCACGGTGCACAGCCCGTACGCCACCGCGAACACCACGGCGGCCGTGGGGCCGCCCAACTGCGGTGGCCAGCCGTCCGCGAGGAGCTGCTGCGGCTCGAAGAGCAGCACGCTCGCACCGGCCGTCGCGAGCAGCGCGACCAGCAGCGCGAAGCGGGCCCAGGGCGACAGCAGCACTCTGCCGCAGCGCGCGAGAAGACCGGCGGGCGCTGCGGGGGTGACGACGACGCGCACCGGAACGACGAATTCCGTGGCGATGGCCCGGGGAGAGGCCGTCGCGGTGTCACCAGAGCGGGTGGTGGCATCGAGCATGCCCGCGACACTAACCGACGCACATGTGTGATCGCCGTATGGTTCGTCTCATGACCGTGACAGGTGCGCAAACGATCGGCGCGCCGGACAGCGCTCTCGCCGACACCGTGCTGGGGCGGCTGACGACCGCGTACGGCGGCGCGGCCGACCCCGAGCGGGCGGCGGCCATGCGCGCCTACATGAAGGACGTCGCGCCCTTCCTCGGCCTGCCCACCGCCGAGCGCCGCGCCCTGTCCCGCACCGTCCTGGCGGGCACGCCCCGCCCCGACGAGGCCGACTGCACGGCGATCGCCCTGCGCTGCTGGGCGCTGCCGCACCGCGAGTACCACTACTTCGCCGTCGACTACCTGCGCCGGCACGCGGGACGCCTGTCCTCGGCGTTCCTGCCCGTCGCCCGCCGGCTCGTCGCCACGACGTCCTGGTGGGACACGGTCGACCTGCTCGCCGCGCACGTGGTCGGCGCTCTCGTCGAGGCCGACCCCCGTCTCGCCGCCGACATGGACGTATGGATCGCCGACGAGGACCTGTGGGTCGCCCGCACCGCCCTGCTCCACCAACTCCGCTACAAGGACCGCACGGACGCCGACCGTCTGTTCGCCTACTGCCTGCGCCGGTCCGCCCACCCGGACTTCTTCATCCGCAAGGCCATCGGCTGGTCCCTGCGCGAGTACGCCAAGACCGACCCGGAGGCCGTCCGGGCCTTCGTCACCCAGGAGCGCAGCCGCCTCGCACCGCTCTCCGTACGCGAGGCCCTGAAGAACATCGGGGGCGGCTGACGCCAACGCGGCGCCTCGTCGTCCGGGGTGTGGGGGCTCGCGAAGTGGAAGGGCGCCGTGAGGCGGGCGGCCAGGGCCCGGCCGATCCGGTCGGCGACGGCCGCCGAGGGGTGCAGCGGGCCGTGGTCCTCGCCGTCGAGGTGGCGGACGGCCGTCCCCCGGTAGACGGTGGCCGGCCGATGGTCGCTGTCGGGTTCGACGGTGACGGCGAGCAGGCCGACGAACCAGCCGTGCACGGTGTCCCGTCCCACACGGCCTCGACCGCCACGATCCGGCCCGGCGACCCGCTCGGCGTCCTGGAGTTCCAGGCCGCGAGCCCGGCCCGCCTCCCACACGACCCGCACCGCCTGGATGTAGGCGTCCCGCAGGACTTGGCCGTCGGCCTCCTCGCGGACGTCCGCCGGCAGCAGCTCCCACCACTCGGCCGCGCTCAGGTGGGGCATCAGGACCGCACTCCTCTCCCTCTGTTCGCATCCGTCCGCATCCGTTCGCAATGCGGCGAAAACCATTCGACGTCGTACGAACCATCCGCGATGATCGGGTCCATGTTCCGGTTCGCCTTCGTTCTCGCAGCATCCGCGGTCGCGGATGCTCCGAAGGCTGCCGTTCCGCCTTTCGCGGCCGTTGTCGACGGCGCCCGAAGCTGACCCTCTCCGGATTGTCCGGCGGACCCCCCAGGGGGAGGGTCGGCGAGTACCTCGGGGTCCCCACTTCCTACGGACACGCTTCGAGGTACAGCCATGCCCAAGACCGCTTACGTGCGGACCAAGCCGCACCTGAACATCGGCACCATGGGTCACGTCGACCACGGCAAGACCACCCTGACCGCCGCCATCACCAAGGTTCTCGCCGACCGCGGGGCCGGCACCTTCGTGCCCTTCGACCGGATCGACCGCGCCCCGGAGGAGGCCGCGCGCGGCATCACCATCAACATCGCGCACGTCGAGTACGAGACCGACACCCGGCACTACGCGCACGTGGACATGCCGGGCCACGCCGACTACGTCAAGAACATGGTCACCGGCGCCGCGCAGCTCGACGGGGCGATCCTCGTCGTCTCCGCGCTCGACGGGATCATGCCGCAGACCGCCGAACACGTCCTGCTCGCCCGGCAGGTCGGAGTGGACCATGTGATCGTCGCGCTGAACAAGGCCGACTCCGGGGACGAGGAGCTCATGGACCTCGTCGAACTGGAGGTCCGCGACCTGCTCACCGAGCACGGCTACGGCGGCGACGCCGCGCCCGTCGTACGGGTGTCGGGGCTGAAGGCCCTGGCCGGCGACCCACGCTGGACGGCCTCGATCGACGCGCTGCTCGACGCCGTGGACACCTATGTGCCCATGCCCGAACGGTATCTGGACGCGCCGTTCCTGCTGCCCGTCGAGAACGTGCTCACCATCACCGGCCGGGGAACCGTCGTCACCGGCGCCGTGGAGCGGGGCAGGGTTCAGGTGTGGGACCGGATCGAAGTGCTCGGCGCGGGGCTGGAGACCGTCGTCACCGGCCTCGAGACCTTCGGGAAGCCGATGGACGAGGCGCAGGCCGGGGACAACGTGGCGCTGCTGCTGCGCGGGGTGCCGCGGGACGCCGTCCGGCGGGGGCACGTGGTCACGGCGCCGGGGAGCGTCAGCCCGAGCCGCCGGTTCACCGCCCAGGTGTATGTGCTCTCGGCGCGGGAGGGGGGCCGTGCGACGCCGGTCTCCACCGGGTACCGCCCGCAGTTCTACATCCGTACGGCGGACGTCGTGGGGGACGTGGACCTGGGGGAGGCGGCCGTGGCGCGGCCCGGCGAGCGGGTCGCCATGACCGTCGAGCTGGGGCGGGAGGTACCGCTGGAGCCCGGACTGGGCTTCGCGATCCGGGAAGGCGGTCGCACCGTGGGGGCGGGGACGGTGACGGCCGTGCTGTGAAGGGCTGCCGGAGGGGGTGGGGGACCGCGGGCGGTCTCCCACCCCCTCCGGCAGGCACAATCAAGGGGTGGAGCCCATACCCGTCACCCGCGTCGTCGACCACGGCATCGCCAAGCTGCTGCCCGACATCGACCGGGAGCGGGCCTGGCTGCTGACCGTCGACGGGGCGCCGCAGTCCTACGTCGACCTCGACGAGCCCACGTACCTGGAGTTCGAGTACGCGCGGCGTCTCGGGTACGTCCTGGACACCGTCGCCGAGCCGGGCCGGCCGCTGGACGTGGCGCATCTCGGCGGCGGCGCCCTCACCCTGCCCCGGTACCTGGCCGCGACCCGGCCGGGTACCCGGCAGGACGTCGTCGAGTTCGACCGCGGCCTGCTGGAGCTGGTCGCCGAGCACCTTCCGGTCCCGGCCCGGGCCGGCATCGCGCTGCACGCCGCCGATGCGCGGGCCTGGCTGGAGGCGGCTCCGGACGGCTCGGCGGACGTGCTCGTCGCCGACGTCTTCGGCGGCTCGCGCGTGCCCGCCCATCTGACGTCCCTCGCCTACGCCCAGGAGGCCGGCCGGGTCCTGCGTGCCGACGGGGTCTATCTCGCGAACCTCGCGGACTCGGCGCCCTTCGGCTTCCTGCGGTCCCAACTGGCCAACCTCGCCGCGGTGTTCGAGGAGCTGGTGCTCATCGCCGAACCGGGCGTGCTGCGCGGCCGCCGGTTCGGCAACGCGGTGCTCGTCGCCGCGCACCACCCGCTCGACGTGCCTGCCCTGGCCCGCCGCACCGCCTCCGACGCGTTCCCGGCCCGGGTGGAGCACGGGCCCGGCCTGCGCCGGTTCATCGGCGACGCGCGACCCGTCCGCGACGAGGACGCCGTACCGTCGCCGGAGCCGCCCGAGGGCGCGTTCGGCATCGGCTGAAGCGGCCGAAGCGGCTGAGCCGCGGCCGGCTCGGTTGCGGTCCGAGCCGGCCCGTCGCGCTCTCGCGTTGCGCTCTAGCGTCCCGTCGGGGTTCCGTTCAGGCGGACGGTGCTGAGGATCTGCATGATCGTGGCCTTCGGGAGCTCGTCCTTCACGCCCTTGGCCGCATACAGGTTCCACGACACGTAGTCGCCGTTGGAGTTCTTGAAGCCGAAGGTGATCGCCTTGCCGTCGCTGTCGCACTTGCCCTTCTGGGGCGTGTTCGTCGACTGCGCCCAGGCGTAACTGCCCACGACGCCCGAGGCGGTCGTGAAGGCGGTGGCCTTCTCGTCGAAGGTGAGGCTCTTCTTGTCCGGCTCGGTGTAGCCGCCGAACACCCACCACGCGGGCGTGTTGATCGCGATCTCGTCGGTGGTCTTGGCCCCTTCGGCGCCCTTGCTGCCGACCATGGCCAACGGGGTGTCGTCGGTCTTGCCGTCCTTGTCGGCGTCCGTGGAGCACCACTTCGACTTGAACTCGGCCGTGCCCCCCATCAGGATCCGGTCGTAGCCGTCGGACTTCGACTTGTCCTCCCACTCGAAGCCCTGGCTGAGCCCCGGCTTCTGGACCTCCCAGTCGGCCGGCACGTCGAAGGCGATGCCCCACTTGGGGTTCACGACGACCTTCCAGCCGGCGACGGTCGCCTTCTCGGTCTCACTGCTGCGCGGGTTGTCGTCCGTGCCGGACGAGGCGGAAGCCGAGGCGGACGTGGACGTCGTCGGGCTCGCGCTGCCCTTGGCCACGTCGGACGGGTCGTCGTCATCGCCGCCCAGCACCAGGAACCCGGTGACTCCGGCGGCCACCACGACGGCCGAGGCCGCGACGACGGCGACCAGCTTCGTCCGGTTGCCACCGCCTCCACCGCCTCCACCGCCGCCGCCGGGCCCGACGGGCGGCGGCGTCGGCGCGCCCGGCGGCGACTGGGCGCCCCACTGCGGCTGCTGCGCATAGGGGTTCGGCTGCTGCTGGTATCCGGGTTGCTGGGGTTGTTGGGGTTGCTGATACGGATTCGGCTGCTGGTATCCCGGCTGCTGGTACGGATTGTTCTGCGCCTGCGGGTTCTGCTCTCCCCCGGGCGGCTGCTGTCCTGGCCACATGGCCAGAAACACTAGTGCCGTCCGGGACACGGTTCGGTCACCGCCCCTTGTCAGGGATGTACCGAATCCGGCGATCGATCATCCCGCCCGCTCTGGCCAGCAGAAGCTACTCGCAGGTAACATCGCTGGCATGAGCGCAGACCAGATGTCCATCGGCGAGATGCTCGCCGCCACCGTGCCCATGGCCCGGACCCTCAACCTCCAGTTCCTGGAGGCCGGTCCGGAGAAGGCCGTGGTCGCCCTGCCGGACCAGGGCGAGTTCCACAACCACGTGGGCGGGCCGCACGCCGGCGTGATCTTCACGCTCGGTGAGTCCGCCAGCGGCGCGATCGTCCTCGCCGCGTTCGGGGACCAGCTCTCCCGCGCCGTGCCGCTCGCCGTCCGCGCCGAGATCGCCTACCGGAAGCTGGCGATGGGCGCGGTGACCGCGACCGCAACGCTGGGCCGCCCGGCCGCCGAGGTCGTCGCGCAGCTCGACGCGGGGGAGCGCCCCGAGTTCCCGGTCGTCGTCGAGGTCCGGCGCGCCGACGGGGCCGTGACCGGCGAGATGACCGTCACCTGGACCCTGCGCCCCAACGGCTGAGCGGCGCTCGCGGGAGATCCGCGGACATGGAGAGCCGAGGGGGCCCCGGTCGCGGCGTACGCCGTCACCGGGGCCCCTGTGCCGGTGCCGATGCGGTGGCGCCGTCAGGCCGCCAGCCGTCCCTGCTCCGTGCGGCCGTCCTCCAGGCCCGCCACGAACTCCTTGAGCCAGGCCACGAACTCCGGGCCCAGGTCGGGCCGGTCACAGGCCAGGCGGACGACCGTGCGCAGGTAGTCGGCCTTGTCGCCGGTGTCGTACCGGCGGCCCGAGAAGATCACGCCGTGGACCGTGCCGCCCGCCGCGAGTTCCTCCAGGGCGTCGGTCAGCTGGATCTCGCCGCCGCGGCCCGGCTCGGTGCGCTCCAGGACGTCGAAGACGGCCGGATCGAGGACATAGCGCCCGATGACCGCGTAGCGGCTCGGCGCGTCCTCGCGTGCGGGCTTCTCCACCAGGCCGGTGACGCGCACGACCCCGTCCTCGCCGGACGGCTCCACGGCCGCGCAGCCGTAGAGGTGGACCTGCTCCGGCTCCACCTCCATCAGCGCGACCACGCTGCCCTGATAGCGCTCGCGGACGTCGAGCATCCGGCTGAGCAGGGTCTCGCGCGGGTCGATGAGGTCGTCGCCGAGAAGCACCGCGAACGGCTGGTCGCCGACGTGGTTGCGGGCGCACAGCACCGCGTGACCGAGACCGAGCGGGTCGCCCTGCCGGATGTGGTGGATGTCGGCGAGCCGGGCCGGATCGCGCACCGCGTCCAGCCGCACGGTGTCGCCCTTTGCGGCGAGCGCCTGCTCCAGTTCGAAGGCGTGGTCGAAGTGGTCCTCGATGGCCCGCTTGTGCCGGCCGGTGACCATCAGGACGTCGTCCAGACCGGCGGCCGCCGCCTCCTCGACCACGTACTGGATGGCCGGCTTGTCGACGACCGGCAGCATCTCCTTCGGGGTCGCCTTGGTGGCGGGGAGGAAACGGGTGCCGAGACCCGCGGCCGGGACGACTGCTTTGCGGACACTGGACACGAAGTGGGGGGCGCTCATGCCGATCATGGTGCTGCACGGGGTTGGGAGCAGGCAGGGAGTCCTCTCTGAGATTCCTGTGTGCCGCCCCGCAGCCGCCTGGCGGCCCCGCTCCCACCCCCTTCCCGCCGCCCCCGCGCCCTACCTCTTCCGTCGCCCCGCCGCCGGGCCGGAAGTTGGAGATTTCGTGTGCCATCCAGCTTTTCTCGTACACAAGTTGAGTCAGGGAGTCCGGGTAATTTTCGAATGCGGGTGCGGATACCGCCGGTAACTTATCTGAAATTTCCGCGCTTTGAACTTGGGTCACCCGAACTCCTTGTTTCCTGTGAGACGTGTGTGCGAGGGTGAGCCTCCCCTTACGGATGGGTCGGATCAGGCCAACATGCCTGGTCAGGCAAAGGTACGCACCAATCAGGCACCTGCTTTCCGACGACGTGTTCCTCCGTGCCGTTCGTCGGCTCGGAAGGAAATGGTTTCGTGCAATCCCCGAACCCCCCACGCCCGCCCTACCCGCCCCGCCCCGGCTGGACCCCCGGGGATTCCGACCCCGAACTCGCCGCCCGGCTGGCCGACGACGACGGACGGGCCCGCGCGATCGCCCTGCTCTTCGCCCGGCACTGGCGAGCGACCCACGACTACGCGATCGTCTGCCTGGCAGGCAACGAGGACACGGGACGGCTCGTGGCCGCCGCCGCGTTCCACGAGGTGCTCGGCCGGCTGACGGACCGGCCGAGCGGGGGCGCCCTGCGTCCCCAACTCCTCGTCGCCGTACGGGAGACGGTCCGGGAATGGGCAGGCGCCGAACGGGTTTCGGCTGTTCTCCCGGAGCTCCGGAAAACCGTCGGCGGCCGCGGGCTGCGCGCCGCCCGACCGGGGACCGCCGAAAGGCGGCAACTCGCCGAGCGCGCTTTCCAGTTGCTCCCGACCGCCTCCCAATGCCTGCTGTGGCACACAGAGGTGGAGGCGGAACCCATATCCGTACCGGCCGGTCTGTCGGGCGTCGACGGCATCACCGCGGCGGCCGTCCTGGAACAGGCGCGGGAACAATTCCGGGCCGGCTGTGTACGCGCCCATCGTGAACTCGCGCCGACGAGCGAATGCCGCTTCTACAACCGTCTCCTCGACATTCCCCTGCGTCGCGGCGGCACCCTGCTGCCCGATGTGCGCCGGCATCTCGCGCACTGCCGTTTCTGCCGGCACGCCGCCGAACAGCTCAGCCATTTCGGCGGCGCGCTGGACGTGCTGCTCGCCGAGACCGTGCTCGGCTGGGGCGCCCGCCGCTACCTCGACTCACGCCCCGGACGCGCGGCCGCCGACGGCGCGCCGATCCGGCCCGCGGGGGTGCGTGCGGGGGTGCGTGCGGGGGCGAGTCCGCTCGCCGGAGCGCGTCCGCCTGCCGGGGGCGGCCGGCATCGCACCACCTCGGCGGGGCTGCTCGATCTGCCGGCCAGGCGGCCCAAGGCCGTGCTCGTGGGCGTGGGGCTGACCTCCCTCGCGCTGGTCGCGACCGTCTTCGTGGCCAAGGGCTGGACCGACGACAACACCCCGGTCCCCGGGGCCACCTGGGGCGCGCCGGTCGGCGGGCCCAACGCCCCGGCCGTCGGCGGGCAGAGCGTCCCGGACGGCTCCGACGACCCTTCGCCCGCCGGATCCCCGTCGGCCGCCTCGGCCTCCCGGGAGGCCGAGG